>NZ_CM011002.1:300000-486785 GCF_000158095.2 Roseibium alexandrii DFL-11 | reverse complement strand
AGACTCGAACCACCAGCGGCTTGCCGCCCGTGCGCCATCATTTTCCCAGCTGGCAGCCAGCTGATCCGGCGTGCCCACCTTGGTGCTGTTGGCGTAAACGAAATTGTTGAAGAACGGGATGATCGTCCCGCCGTCGTCTTTCGCCAGGATTGCCATCTCGCGGTACATGTCCGCGCGCTTGGCGTCGTCCAGTTCCGCTTTTGCCTGCAGCAAGAGCTTGTTGAACTGCTCATTCTGCCAATAAGACTCGTTCCAGGCTGCATCGTCCTTGTAGGCCAGCGTGTACATCACATCCGGTGTTGGACGCGCGCCCCAGGAGACCAGACAGAACGGCTTTTTCAACCACACATCGGAGTAATAGCCGTCGTTTGGTTCACGCACGACGTTGATGTTGATGCCCGCCGCTTTGGCGTGTTCTGCGTAAAGGACGGCCATATCGACGGCGCCGGCATAAACACTATCCGCCGTCGACAGGTTGATGGTAAGGCCTTCCGCGCCGGCTTTCTTCAGCAGGGACTTGGCTTGATCCGGATCATACTCGCGTTGCGGAAGATCGTCCGGCCAATACGGCTGCGCCGGGGAGTGGTGGAAGTCGTTGCCCTTGGTGGCGGCGCCGAAGGCGATCTTCTCGATGATCTCGTCGCGGTTCATCGCCAGTTTCAACGCGTTGCGCACGTCGACGTTGTCGAATGGAGCGGCATTACAATGCATCGGCATTGTGATCGCGCCCGCGGACGGGATATTATGAATTTTGATGTTCGGATTGCGCTGCAGCAGTCCCATCGTCTTCAGCTCGATCAGCGAGACTGCGTCCACGTCACCGGTCATCAGAGCGGTCTGGCGGGCATTCGGATCGTTCAGGACGATGATCTCGACCTTATCAAAATAGGCGCCTTCACGGTGCCAGCCGTCGTGCCGGCTCAGGTTGAACTGAACGCCAAACTCACCACTGTCGATCTTGTACGGACCCGTGCCATCGCCGGATTCCCAATCGATCGTGCCGTCTTCCTTGGCCGGGCAAATACAAAGGTGATAATCGGTCATCAGCCACGGGAAGTCCGCATTGCCGCCGGAAAGCGATACTACAACGGTGTAATCGCCATCCTTCTTGATGTCAGTCACACCAGCAAGAAGAGCTTTCGCGGCAGATGTCGATGCGTCTCCGCGGTGGTGGTTCAGCGACGCGATGACGTCGTCTGCCGTCAGCTTCTTGCCACTGTGGAAGCTGGCATTTTCGCTGAGTTTAAAGGTCCACTCAGAGGCATCTGCACTGGCTTCCCAACTGTCCGCCAGATCTGGTCCGAGAGAGCCGTCGCCCATGATCATCGTCAGGAAACTGCGATACGTGTGCGCCATGAAGATCATCTGGCGGGTCAAGTAGGTGCCCGGGTCATGGCTGTCCGACGTGTTTCCGTCATGCAGACCCCAGCGGAAGGTGCCACCGCTTTTCGGTTGTGCCTTGGCCTTGGTGGACCAGAGGCCCGTAGCGGTTGTCGCTGTCAGGCCTGCCAGCACGGAGTAGCGGATGAACTCACGTTTTGTGATGCCTCCGGTACGGGCCGCGCTTTCAAGGCGATTGATCATGTCTTGGTCTTTGGTTTTGGTCATCTGTCTCCCCATCTGGATTATTCAAAGCTGTCGACAGTAAAATTCCCACACGTAGCATCCGCAAATTCTTGAGTAACTGCGATGCTCGTTTGCGACATGTAGATAACAAAACACGAACTCCACCACCGCGACTACCCCTTTGGCAAAATTCAACGTTTAAAATTTTTAATGCTAACAGCGTGCCATAGAATTGTGCAAAGCAACATTACTTCAGCACAACATTGAATTTTGACCGAACGGAAAAACAAAAAAGCGCCATTATTATTATCTGCTTCGAGGCTTCTGAAAATTATTTCGGCTCCGAGCAACGAGAATTTTCCGGCAATGTCGGAAAATGCTGTTCAAGTTCGGTTTACCGCGCGTTGTCGCGCCTCATCCCGCGCATCCTGACGGAAGTGAACCACCTTCGGAGTCCCCTATGAGTGTCGCAACGCGCAGCCGAAGCGGTGGCCGTGCCGGCCGCCGTGCACTTCGCACCGCACCTGATCACCAAATGCTGCCGGGTCTCACCCGAAAGCTGCCTTTGTGCGAACCCTTGGATCAGGATCAGATTCAGCGCCTCGACGATGCCTCCATGAAAATTCTGGAAGAGGTCGGGATCATATTCCGGGACGCAATCGCACTGGACGACTGGCGCAAAGCCGGTGCCAAGGTGGAAGGAGAACGGGTTTATATTGACCGTGGCCTGGTACGCGAGCTGATCCGCACGATCCCCTCCAGCTTCACATATCACGCTCGCAACCCGGCAAAGAACGTTCCGCTTGGTGGAAACCGGTCGATGTTCGTGCCCATGACCGGAGCCCCTTTCATTCGGGATCTCGACGATGAGCGCCGCAACCCGACGCTGGACGATCTCGCGATGTTCCATAAACTCAGCCATATGCTGCCGGCGATGCACTCCAGCGCGCACCATATCGTCGAGCCGTATGATCACCCCATCAGCCACCGCCACCTGCGTATCACCTATTCATCGATCAAGTATTCGGACAAAACCTTCATGGGCATGACCACAAGCCCGAAGAATGCCGAAGACGTGGTGGAGATGTGCGCCCTCCTCTTCGGTGAGGATTACCTGGAAGATCACCCGGTCACGACCGGCAACTGCAACGGCAACTCACCTTTGGTCTGGGACGAGACAATGCTGGGGGCCATGCGGGCTTTTTCCAGACGCAACCAGCCGGTGCTGTGCTCCCCCTTCGTGCTCGGAGGCGCCAATACACCAGCCTCTGTCGTGCCCGCCGTCGCCCAGCTCAACGCCGAAGCCTTGAGCGCACTCGCCTACACCCAGGTGATCCGCAAGGGCGCACCGGCGATCTATGGCCATTACTTGTCGACAGTTTCCATGAAATCGGGCGCGCCGATGGCCGGAACACCCGAAATCAGCCTGATGAATTTTCTGATCGGGCAGCTTGCGCGCTACTACAATGTGCCCTGGCGGACCTCCGGCTCGCTCGGCGGCGCCAAGACGTTCGATGCGCAGGCAGGTTATGAGAGTGCAGCAACTTTGAGCGCTGTGATCCATGCCGGTGCCAACTACATCTGGCACGCCGCTGGCTGGAACGAAGCCGGCATGCACTGTTCAGTAGCCAAGTTCATTGTCGATGCCGAACAATGCGCCATGGCCTATCGCATGGCCGAAGGACCGCGCTGGGATGATTTCGATGAAGCGTTGTCGGCCGTCCGCGACGTCGGCCCGGGCGGTCACTATCTAGGCCATCCTCACACCCAGGAAAACTTCCAACGGGCCTTCTTCATGCCAGACATGTTCGACAACAACTCGATCGAACAGTGGAAGGCCGAGGGCGAAGTCGAGATTACAAAGCGTGCCCTTACTCAAGCTCGCAAGCTCTTGTTGGAGTATCAGGAACCGAAACTCGACGAAGCGAAGAACGAGGCTCTTTTGGACTACATCGCCCGTCGCGAACGGGAGATCCCTGCCGAAGATGCCCTGAACCAGGACTACTAATTCTTCCGCTTCCGCGACGCCTGATTGAGCCGTCTAGCGCTGATACTATTTGAAGGCATTGCCGCATGCGCATTCGAGAAATCCATGTCTACAGCCATACCCTGCCGGTCAAAGACGGGCCCTATGTCATGGCTTCGACCGTGGTGGACGTGCTGGAAACCACATTGGTCAAGATCGTCGATGAAACCGGCGCCGCTGGCTGGGGAGAGACCTGCCCGGTAGGGCCCGTCTACGCGCCCGCGCACGCCGCTGGTGCGCTGGCGGCGATCAAGGAAATCGCACCCGGCCTGATCGGCGCCGACGTAACCGGCCTGCGCGCCTTTCAGCGGCTGATGGACAAGCGGTTAAACGGACACGCCTATGCAAAGGCAGCCTTCGACATTGCAGCCCATGATCTTCTCGGGAAACGCACGGGTCTCAGTGTTGCCGACCTACTGGGCGGTGCAATGACCGAAAAAGTGCCCTCCTATTTTGCCTCGGGCGTCGGGTCGCCGGAGGATATTGCCCGGATTGCCAAGGACAAGGCAGATCAGGGCTTCAAACGCATGCAAATCAAGGTCGGCGGTCGCGCGGTCGATCTGGATATTGAGACGATCCGCAAGGTTTGGGAAGCGGTCGGCACACGGATGCGGTTGATCGTCGACGGAAACCGAGGCTGGACATCGCAAGAGGCCTTGCGCGTGAGCCGCTCCTGCCTCGACATTCCTATCGTTCTGGAACAGCCCTGCAACACGATCGAAGAGGTTGCCCGCATCCGGCATCAGCTGGGACACGGGGTCTACCTGGATGAATCGGCAACCGACATTTCGGCAGTGGTGCGCGCCATCGGCGACGGGATCTGCGATGGCTTCGGCATGAAGCTAACGCGGATCGGCGGGTTGCAACCCATGTCAGTGTTTCGCGATATTTGCGAAGCCGCGGCTCTGCCCCACACCTGCGACGACAGCTGGGGCGGCGATATCATCGCTGCGGCTTGCGTTCAGATCGCGGCCACGGTCCACCCGAAGTTCCTCGAAGGAGTCTGGATCGCCCAGCCATACATTGACAGCAACTATGACAGCCGTAACCCTGTCAACATCGTTGACGGGCATTTGAACGTCCCGGCCGGCCCTGGTCTCGGCGTGGTCCCTGATGAAGCCCTGTTCGGGGCACCTGTCGCGTCATTCTAGGCTGTTTGGACCAATCGGAGGTGTCATGCGATTTTCAAACAAAAAAGTGCTCGTGACCGGCGCCGCCGGCGGGATGGGTCATGTCATCACCAGGATGCTGCGTGATGAGGGTGCCGCCGTCGCAGTTGCTGATTTCAAGTGCAATGGCCTCTCAGCTGAGGTGGCTCTGCCCGGCGACCTGCTGGATCAGGCCTATACGGACGATCTTCCAAACGCTGCGGCCAAGGCTCTCGGGGGTCTTGACATCATCATCAACAACGCCGGAGTGATCACGCGCGGCCCGGTTACGGACACCAGCGACCGTGACTGGGATCTTTCGGTGGGCGTCAATGTCGAGGCCCCGTTCCGGATCTGCCGGGCGGGCATCCCGATCCTGGCAGAAGGTGGCGGCGGCGCCATTGTCAATCTTGCCTCCTGCTGGGGCGTTCATCCCGGTCCAAATCACGCTGTCTATTGCATGACAAAGGCGGCAATTGCCTCACTGACCCAATGCATGGGCCGGGACCATGCCCAACAAGGTGTTCGCATCAACGCGGTCTGCCCGAACGAGGTCGACACTCCGATGTTGCGCAGCGGTTTTGAAAAACGGGGGTTCGATCCTGAAACCGCGATTTACGAACTCGGCAATACCGTCCCGCTTGGCCGTGTCGCAAAACCGGATGACATTGCCGATGTCGTGCTGTTTCTGGCCTCCGATGCGGCCCGGTACATGTGCGGCGCGCTGGTCGAGGTCAATGGCGGGAAATCGGTTGCATGACACGCTTTGAAGGCAAGACGGCGCTGGTCACCGGCGGGCGCAGCGGGATCGGGAGGGCAATTGCACTTCGTCTGCGCGATGAAGGCGCCCGGGTCTTCACAGCCCAGCGCAGTGAAGACACAGAATTCGAGCATGTTTGTGCCGATTTTTCAGATAGCGCCGCACTCGCCAAAGTGATCTCGGCGGTCATAACCGCGTCAGGGCGGCTTGATGTTCTGGTCAACAATGCCGGGCTGATGCAGGAAGCCAGTGTCGAGGACATGACACTGGAAGATTGGCAGCGCAGCCTGACCGTCAATCTCACGGCCCCCTTCCTGCTTGTCAAGCACGCCCTGCCCCATTTGCGCGTCACCAAAGGCACGATCGTCAATGTGGGATCAATCGAAGGTATTGGATGCAATCCTCATCATGCCGCCTATGCGGCCTCCAAGGCAGGACTGCACGGGCTGACCCGTGCGATCGCAGTTGACCATGGCCAGGACGGCATCCGCTGCAACGCCGTTGCCCCTGGGTGGATCGACACCGACCTGAACCTCGATTTCATTTCAGCCCAGCCTGACGTGGAGGCCTTCAGACGGAACATCGGCAAAATCCATCCAGTCGGCCGCACGGGAGCCCCGAAAGAAGTGGCAGCGCTTGTTGCCTTTCTGGCTGCGGAGGAGAGCGGCTTCATCACCGGCCAGATCTATACCGTTGACGGCGGTCGCATGAGCCGGCTTAGCCTACCCTGATCGCCAAGATTGCGGCATTCTCAACTCTTAAACGCCATGCGAATAGCTTCCGACATGGTAGCTACCAGATCCTTGTCGCCGCCCTCCGAAGTGCCGATAACCAGCCGGGATACCGGCGTCCCACCAAACCCGTCCTTCTTACCAAGCTCCTGCATTTGCGAACTTATCGACGACCTGCCGAGCAAGCCGATTGCGATGCCCGCCTCGACAGCCGCGGTCACACCGGCAACACTCTGACTGGAAAAGACTATCCTGTACGGCCGACCACTTCTCTCAAGCGCAGCAATCGCGGCATCTCTCCACCAGCAGGCCCGGTCAAACAGCGCAACCGGCATCACCTCGTTCTCCAGCAATGACTGATGCTTGGCACCCACCCAACAGGTCGGGTCTTCATGGATCACTTCTTCAAAGGCTTGCGGCGTCTCAACTTCGTAGACGGCGAGATCGAGTTGCCCCTTGGCAATCATTTCCGGAAATTCCGTGCTGATCGAACAAGTCACCTCCAATTCGACTTGCGGGTGCGATTGCGCAAATGCGCCAAGGATCGCCGCAAGCTTGACCTGCCCGTGATCATCCGGGATTGCAAGCCGCAACCTGCCGCGCAAACCATCGGAAGTAATTTCGCGGAGCGCCCCATCAAGACGCCCGATTACCTCCCGCGCGACCGGTAACAATCGTTCACCTGTTTCCGATAACGACACCCCGCGCCCTGTCCGGTCAAAAACTGGACGCCCCACAACGTCTTCCAGACGCATGATCTGCAAGCTGGTGGCAGATTGCGACCGGCCGATAACCCGGGCACCTTCCGTGATGCTGCCGGTTGCCGCAACCATCAGGAAGGTCCTGAGCAAATCACTGTCGAGATTACTCATCTATTATCCCGATATCTGATATTAAAGATATTCGTTTTTCTTATGAAGGCTGCACACCTATCCTGCTCCCGTCAAGTTCAGGAGATCGACATGGCAGATCAGTCAGCCGCCTCAGTCCAACGTCCGACGCGCATGCATTTTGCCGGGGGCGGTTTTTTGCTCCTCGCGGTTATGTCATGGCTTTGGCCACGTTTCGCCTGGAATGGCGTGGTCTTCACCATTGAGGGGCTCATTGCTGTTGCCCCACTGGTCGTGCCGGGCATCCTCCTCACAGCCTGGATCATGGCCAGCGGCGCCGACAAGATCATCAGCCGGGCCTTTGAGGGGCATATGGCACGTGCCGTCTTGGCCGCCGCGGCGATCGGTGCGATCACGCCCGTGTGTGGCGTCACGGTTCTGCCCTTGATGGTCGGCCTTCTCGCAGCCGGTGTGCCGCTCGCACCCGTCATGGCTTTCTGGCTGTCTTCGCCGGTCACCGATCCGGCAATGCTTGCGACAACGGCGGCAACTCTGGGCCTTGCTTTTGCCATTGGAAAAACTGTTGCAGCCTTCGGGCTCGGCCTGTTCGGCGGCACTGTGACGGCATTTTTGACGGCCGGGCAATCCGGCCAGTCCGCTTTGCGTGATAACGGTTTGGCTTCGTCCCTCGCGACGAGATCCTGCTGCGAACTTGCCACCTTTTCGTCAGCAATCTGGCGGGACGCAAACCGGCGCGAGGCGTTCTATCGTCAGGTATTTGTCACCACACGCCTGATCCTGTCTTGCCTGATCCCGGCCTTCTTTGCCGAATTTGCCTTGAACCAGGCGCTGACGCCAGGCTCTCTCGCTGTATATGTCGGCGCCGACAAATGGTGGGCGATCCCTGCTGCCGTTTTTGTTGGGGCGCCTGCCTATATTGACGGCTACGCCGCCTTGCCGCTCACGCGCGGTCTTGTCGATAACGGCATGTCTCCGGGCGCGGCGATGGCTTTCCTCGTCTCTGGAGGCGTCGTCAGCATTTGGGGCGCACTCGCAATCTTCCCCGTGCTCAAGCTGCGGCCCTTCCTGCTCTACCTGGCGCTGGCCATCACAGGCTCGCTACTCGCCGGTTATGCCTTCGGTTTGGTCTATTGAGTTTTGAACAGCCAAAGGCTGATTGTTTTTTGGATGCTTTCGGCGTGGCACGGCTATTCTTCAGCAGCCCGCCATTCCTTCCAGCGCAATACGACATTGGCTCCGAGTTCGCGAAACGGCTGCGGCGGCAGTTTATTGGGCGAAGCCTCCGCCCCGAAATGCCGTGTGATGTCGCTCTCGATACCAAGGGTAAGTTCCGCGGCGCCCATCCCGGTCAGGGTTCCACGTGCTGTGCCGAGCCCGTTCTGAACACAGCCGGAATAGACGCCGTCCTCAAGTTCGCGCATCACGGCCACACCGTTCATAGACAGGCACAGGTGTCCGGCCCAGCTATACTTCATCTTCAGTCCGGCCAATTTCGGGAAACGCCGGTCGAACTTGTCCTGCATAACTGCGGCTGCCCGGTCGACATGCGCTTGCGTCAGCCGCATATCCGGCTTCAGAACTGCACAGGTGCGGGTGATAATCCGATTGCCTCCCTGACCGGTATCAATCCGCCTCAGGGTCGTCCCCATCGGGTCGGACGGGGTGATCCCCCAACGCGGTTGGCCACCGAGTTTCAACAAGACATCGTCGCCCAGATCCGGTGTCATGACGGCAAATAGAAACAGCTGCATCAGCCGGTTCCGTTCATAACCGAAACTTTCTAGATGACCGTTGACCGTCAGGATGATCTTACCGGTTGAGACCTTGCCTCCCGGCGTTTCAATAAGCCAGCCTGTGTCCTGTTCCGAGAACGAGGTAACCGGGCTCTCTTCAAAGACTGATACACCGGTCCGCCGGAGCCCGGCGGCCAGACCGCGGATATAGCCTGCTGGCTGCAGCATCACAGTGCCGGGCGTGTAAAGCCCGCCAAGATAGTGCCTGCTTCCCGTCAGCTCCGTCATTTGGCGCGGGTCAAGCAGTTCATAGTCTTCGCCGAGGCTGGCAAGGTGTAGCGCATAGCTCTCGTTATGAGCGGCAGCCTTCAAGCTGGCTGCACCATTTACCTTGCCCGCCGGGTCGAAATAATTCGCGTCAATCTGGTATTCATCAACCGCTTCGCGCGCGAAATGGATAGCCTGTCGGTTGAGGGCTATCAGAGACCTGTCGTCACCAGCACCGGCATAGTCCTCTGATGTCAGTTCATGCGGCAGATCGATCATGAACCCGGAATTGCGGCCGGCAGAGCTCTCTGCAACAGGCAAGGCGTCCAGCACCACCACCTTGACGCCGGGATCGATCTGGGTCAGCCGCCGGGCCGCGCTGAGCCCGGCGAACCCGGCGCCGATAATGGTAACGTCCGCAGTGATATTCTCGTCAAGACGCTGTGCCGCTATCGGTGCCGGGAGGATCCGGTTCCAGGCCGCCGGTCCTTGTAAATTCGGCAAGGTCTTTGCGGCCCGCAGCATCAGCCGACCGCCTCGTCCTCGTCATCGGACAAATCCACCCAGATTGTCTTCAGTTGGGTGTATTGGTCATGGGCAGAAAGGCTGTTGTCACGGCCACCGAACCCGGACTGCTTGTAACCTCCGAACGGCGTCGTGATGTCGCCTTCACCGAAACAGTTCACCGTGACGGTCCCTGCCCGGATGGCGCGCGCACCGCGCAAGGCCTTTTTGGTGTTGGATGTGAAGATCGATGCAGCAAGGCCATAGTCCGTGGCGTTGGCCATCGCAATCGCTTCGTCAAACCCGCGCACCGTCAGGACACTCAGGACCGGACCAAAGATTTCCTCCCTGGCGAGCGCCGAAGACGCATCCACCTCCAGCACCGTCGGCTCCACATAGGCTCCGTCATGGCTCTTGCCGCCCATCAGGACATCGGCGTCTGTTTCCAAGTAGGAACAGACCTTCTGGAAATGCGCGCTTGATACAAGCGCACCGACCCGGTGCTCCGGATCAAGCGGGTCGCCGAGCGTCCATTCGCGGGCATGGGCCAGGATGCGCTCCATCAGCGCGTCCTTGATCTCCTCTTCGACTATCAAGCGGGAGCTCGCCGAACAGTTTTCTCCCATGTTCCAGAATGCGCCATTGACCACGTGAGCTGCAACACGGTCGAGATTTTCGGCATCTCTCAGGACAACGCTGGGGTTCTTGCCGCCCATCTCGAGAACGACTTCCTTCAGATTGCTGTCAGCCGCATAGTGCAGGAACCTGCGTCCTGTTTCGGTCGACCCGGTGAAGGACACCATATCGACATCCATATGCCGTCCAAGAGGTTCGCCCACCTCCGGACCGGTGCCCGGCACCACGTTGAAAACACCACGCGGTATCCCCGCTTCCATGGCAAGTTCGGCAAGGCGCAACGCCGTCAGGGAGGTTTCTTCCGCCGGCTTGACGATCACAGAGCAGCCTGCGGCAAGCGCCGGACCGATCTTCCAGGCCAGCATTAGAAGCGGGAAGTTCCAGGGCAGCACGAGCCCGACTACGCCGACCGGCTCTCGTACAATCATTGCGATATGGTCGTCAGACGCCGGAGACACCTGATCGTAGATCTTGTCAATGGCTTCCGCGTGCCATTTCAGGCAGTGGATCGTTTCAGGAACATCGACGGTTTCGCAGTCAAAGATGGTCTTGCCGCTGTCGAGGCTTTCCATCACGGCCAGTTCCCGGCGGTTTCGGGTGATCAATTTTGCAAAACGGATCAGAACGTCCTTGCGGTCACCGGGAGGTAGCTTCGACCAGCGCCCGTCTTCAAAGGCTTCGCGCGCTTTTATAACGGCGAAGTCAACATCCTCCGAGCCGCAGGCCGCTATATCGGCCAGGGTCTCGCCCGTGGCCGGATTGACACTTGAGAATGTCTTGCCCGATTGCGCTGGCCGGTAGCTGCCGTCAATAAAGGCGTTTACTGGCAACGTGAGCTTGGTGGCCAGAGCCTTGTACTCATCACGTGTCAGAAGATCGGTCATGGTCACGCTCCCGCCGTGATGTCGGCAATTGTGGATTTCAGCACACGGACAACCTGCTCGAGCTGGCGTTTGTCGTCCTTGTTCAGCGCCTTCAGCGGCGGGCGCGGTGGCCCGGCATAAAGACCGCTCATCTCAACACCGTGTTTGACGCACTGAATGAACTTGCCGCCCTGTTCCAGGACGCGCATCAAAGGCATCATCGCCGACATGATCTTGCGCCCCTTGGTGAAATCCCCTTCAACCGCACAGGCCTTGTAAAGCGCGACGTGTTCCTCAGGCAGGAAATTTGAACCGGCGCAGACCCAGCTGCGCGCGCCCCAGGCAAAAAACTCCAGCGCCTGGTCGTCCATGCCGCAGGACATCTGGATATGCGGATAGTCCCGTGCCAGCAAATGCACCCGGTTGATGTCGCCAGAACTTTCCTTGATGGCGCAAACATTGCGGGACCGGCCAACCCGGTCGAGGAATTCCTCGCCCATATTGACGCCCATCCGGCCAGGATAATTGTAGAGCATGACCGGCAGATCTGCCGCCCTGTCGATGGTCAGGACGTTGAGCGCGTTTTCCCGCTCCGTCGGCACCGCATAAGGCGGCGTGGCAACCAGAATTGCCTCGGCATCCATCTTCGCGGCACCTTCGGCCAAAGCAATGGAATCCGGCGTCCGCATGGTGCCGGTTCCAACGATCAGCGGCAGACGTCCGGCCAGCTTGTCCTTCGTGAACAGCGCCAGTTCCAGACGCTCCTCCACCGTCTGGGTATAGTTCTCACCTGTTGAACCACCCGAAATCACGCCGTGAACGCCGCTGGCAACCAGGTGATCGATCACCTTCTCCAGTGCGTCCCAGACGACATTGCCGTCCGTATCATAGGGCGTCACGGCAGGCGTATAGATACCCTCAAAGGTTAGTCTTGGTGTCATCCAGATGGTCCCCGGCTTCAGGCGGATTTGAGTTTGGGAGGCTGGCCGAGTGGGGCTTCCAGCCCGGGCGGCATGACAAAGAGTTCGATCTGGTCGCGCGACAATGCCCAGTGTTCGAGCGCCAGTTCGGCGGCGCGGTCTTCATCGCCGTCCTCTATGGCAACGATCATTTCGTCGTGTTGCACGCTGGCCAGCTTGAGCCGCTCGTCCTTCGCACCGCGGTTCTGACGAAAGAACGTCATGCCGATACGGGTGTGATCGATTAGCAGTCGGTCAAGGCTTGCCATAAGGTAGCTGTTGCCGGCCATCCGCCCGGTGATGCGATGAAAACGATCGTTGGTCAAAGCACGCGCAGTGACATCGCCTGTGTCCATTGCCTCACGGAATGCGTCCTGTGCCGCCTTCAGCTCGTCGATCTGCATCGGTGTGGCGTTCTGCGCGGCCAGGCGCAAAATGGCGCTGTAAATCAATGGCGCGGCAAGGAAAAAGTCGCGCAGCGTGAAATGGGTCATGTCGGAGACCCGGGCGCCGCGGTTAAGCTGCAACGTGACATAGCCGTCTCCGGACAATTGCTGCAGCACTTCCCTCAAAGGAGTGCGGGACAGACCGTATAGATCGCACAATTCCGTTTCCTCCAGCGCACTGCCGGGCTTGCGTTCCAATGTCAGGATCGCTCGCTTCAGATCTTCATAGGCGACCGTCTTGGCCGTTCCACGCTGAGGGGGCATCACACCGCTCCGTTTCGATTTTGGTTGACCGATTTGTATACAATGTGAATACAATGACAACACATAAATCATACAATGATGCCCGATACTCGAAACGGGCCAAGGCGACAGGCTCCGGAGAAAAGCGACATGCCCAGAACGCGCGACGTCACCTTCCTGCTTCTCGACGATTTTTCCCACATCGCTTTTGCCTGCGCTGTCGAACCACTGCGCATCGCCAACCTGCTTCAGGGCGAGGAGATTTACCGCTGGCGGCTTGCATCGGTCGATGGAGAACGGGTCGTCTGTTCCAACAAGACCGTCACCTTGGTCGATCAGGGCCTGAAGGACTTGCCGCCGCGCAGCAGTTTGTTTCTGATTTCCGGTCAAAATGTCGGCGACCGGGCAACCTCGGACGTGCTCGCCTTTCTGAGGCGCGAACGGGCGCGCGGCACCCGGATCGGTGCCATCTGTTCCGGGGCTCATGTGCTGGCAAGCGCCGGGTTTCTGAACAACCGCCGGGCGGCCATCCACTGGTCTTTCCACGACAGCTTTCAGGAGAACTTTCCGGAAGTTGAACTGTGCCGCAACGTCTTTGTCGCCGATGAGACGTTTGTGACGGCCTCGGGCGGCACGGCAGCGACCGATCTGATGCTGCACCTGATTGGCGAAACACACGGTGAAGACCTTGCCGCAGCGATTGCCGACATGATGGTCTATTCCGGCGTCCGCCCCGCAGACGCGGCCCAGCAGATTTCCCTCCAGGCCCGCCACGGCATCCGCAATCCGCATATCGCCGAAGCCATCCGGCTGCTCAACGAGAGCGCACCCTACTACCTGCCAACCTCGGAGATCGCCCGTACGATCGGCATTTCCACGCGGCAACTGGAGCGCCTGTTCCAAAAACACCTGAAAATGTCGCCAAAACAGTTTGCCATAAACCAGAAGCTGACCAGAGCGCGGAACCTTTTGCTGCAGACGGAGCAGTCGATCTCCGAAATCGCCCTGGCGTGCGGCTACGAGTCTCCTTCGCACTTCATCCGCACCTATCAGAACCGCTTCGGCGTCACCCCGCACAACCAGCGGGTCTTCGCTGCGACACCCCTAACGGTATATCAAATAGCCTGACCTCCGCCGCAGGTCCGGTCTGGCAACGCCACCCGACCATCACCGCGGTGGATGCGGGATTGGCAACATTTTCCAGCTTTTGGGGACGGTTGAGTCGAGAAAAGACCTTCGCTGCGACTTGAACGAAGGTCTGCACTGCGGACCTTTCGGACCTTTCGCCGAGTGGGAACAACGGCCCGAAGCGGTCATTCGTTTAGAACGCGACGAATGTCCTTTTCTGTGCCAAATTGCCATTACTTCCATACATACTGAAAGTCTGCGTATTCCAGTTGATTGCTGGCACTGACTTCTGATGACTTCAAACCATTTATTGGGAGGCATAGCCAACTCATTTAATCGGCTATTTGTTCTTGCCAGACATCTTCATTGATCATGTGAACGGGTTTGCCAGCAGCGTAGGCGTTGACCTGATCGAAAATATCCGAGAATTGCAGATCGAATTCGTCTTCGGTGACATAACCGACATGCGGTGTCGGCAACACGTTTGGATGAGTCAGAAGCACGTTATCCCGATCGCGTAGTGGCTCCTGGTCGAAGACATCAACGGCCGCAAATATCCGCCCACGGGCGACTTCTGCTTCAAGAACACCTGGCGCGACAAGGCCGGATCGTGAGGTATTCACCAGGAGCGCACGGGGTTGCATGTTCGCAAGGTCGGCCTCCGTAATGAGGCCGCGCGTTTCCGGCTTCAAGCGAACATGCAAGCTTACAATATCTGAGGAGTTGAAAAACACCTCCCGGCTTTCGGCAACCCTTGCGCCATCCTTGACCGCACGCTCGCGGCCGGCGTCAGATGCCCACCATTGGACGTTCATTCCGATGGCTTCAGCATAGCCTGCAACGGCTTTGGCAATCCGGCCATACCCATAGAGCCCGAGCGTTCGGCCCCGCAGAGTACGTCCGACACCCATTTGCCATTCTCCGGCACGGATCGACGCCACCTGCTGTGGGATCTGGCGATAACTTGCCAAAATCAGCGCCAAAGTCATCTCTGCAGCAGCGTAAGACGGTGTCCCGGAATGCATGTTGGAACATAGGAGAACGCCGTTGGCAGTGCAGGCCTCAACATCGATATGCGGATAGACACTGCGCTGCGAAATCAGTTTCAGGTTTGGCAACCGCTCCAGCAAGTCCGCAGTTATTTTGGTGCGTTCGCGAAACAGGACGACGGCATCAGCTTCCTGGAGCCTTTCGGAAAGCGCACCAACGTCTTCGATATGATCGGTCCAGACTGTGACCTCGTGTTCTTTCAATTTTTGAAAACAAGGCAAACCGCGCAGCGTATCGAACCAGTCATCCAGTATGTGCACTTTCATTGACGTCACGCTCCAAACCAAAAACTAAAATCTGTTGCCCAGGTATCAAACTGATCAATTTCTCTGCCAAACAGACCCGGGAATGAAGACTTCGCCGGTGGCAAGCTTGCGCGCGGTCCGCAAAAGTCCTGCAGAGGTGACCTCAAAGTGACCGTTTTCATCCTTGTAGTCGATCACGACTTCCATCATACCCATTGGGTGTTCCAGTTTAAGGTCAGCTGGCGCACCTGGGCGCGGTTTCAGCAAACCTTCTGCAACCGTGCCAGGTGCCAAAAGACAGGCCGCAAGACACTGCGATCCGGTGACCGCCAAGGTCGGATGACATTTCCAAGGCATGAAATACCGGACACAGGCAGAACCTCCGCCCTTGGACGGAGCAAGCAGGCCGAATTTCGGCGTTACTGATTTTGTCACATCGCCGAGGCCCATGCGCTCACCTGCAATCAGGCGAACAGCCTCCATCTTCGCAAAGAGATCTTTGTTGGCATCGAGGTCCGCGGCACTTTCATACCCGGTGATCCCGAAATCGGACGCAAGGCCAATCACCATCGGCATGGCGACATCCATGCACGAAACGGTCACACCATTGATGACTTCCGTCCTGCTGCCGGTGGGAAAAAGAACACCTGTCAGGCTGCCTTCTACTTTCATGAAACGCAACTGGATTGGCGCCGCAGTTCCGGGCACACCATCGATTGCGGCATTGCCATCATACTGCACAACGCCGCCGGGTGTTTGTACAAGTTCGGAGACCAGCATCCCCGTGTTGACGGCACGGATCCGCACTTCGGTGACATCACCGGTTGGTTCCACAAGACCCATTTCAATGGCTGCAGGTCCTACACCGACCAGAATGTTGCCGCAGGACGGCTTGTAGTCGACCAGTTTTTCCTCAACACCGACCTGAGCAAAGAAGTAGTCGACGTCGGCCCAATCGTTGTCCGATTTCGACAACATCGCGATTTTTGTAGTCACGGCAGTTCCGCCGCCGATGCCGTCGATGTTGAAGGGATGCCCAGCACCAACAATCGATGTCAGAACATTGGAAAGGTCATCCAGATTTTCCGGTAGATCGCTCCGCTTGAGGTAAGGACCGCGGGAAGACCCTCCACGCATAAAAATGAATGGGGTGGAAGTTTGCATCATGACCTCACCTCCTCATGAGATAGATGACAGTTCTTTTGAATGCGGATGTGCCGGGCGTGCTGGTGGCCAAAGGCGTCAGTGGACCTGGCCAATGAAGGCCCTTTCCGAAAGACGTCTTTGGGTTGGATAAAACTCATGTCAGCGGCCACGGGAGCTTCACTACGGACTGAAGCAGTCCCGGCGGGAAATCCCGGTTCAGCAACCAAGCCATGCCGCACATGAACGCGATTCCGCAGGCGGCGTATCCAATCGCATAGACCCAGTTCCGACCGGCTCTGAATCGAATGAACGCAACAAGAAACGCGCTGAGGGCAAGGATGAAACCGACCAGGGACGTAAGCAGCAGGAGCCCCGCGAACCAGGCGAGTGTTTGCCAGAGACCTCGCTGATTGCCATCTGCGTTGCCCACTTCGCCATCACAAAAGAGAGGATCGGATTCCGGCCGGAAACGCATCTGGAAAAGCAGGATCACACAGCCGACAATGGAAACGAGGCCGACGAACTGCGGGAAGACCCGGTCAGCGGACGCATAGTCCGGAATGAGCGAGGCATTGGTGAAAGCAAAGACCAGGTAACCCAGAACCGCCAGCAGGAATATGAACGGCGCGCGCTTGGTTCCGTTCGGGATATCGCCCTCTGCGCGGATATTCTTTGACTGCTTGAGGCCGACGACAACAGAGACGACGGTAATGATGATCAAAATGATCACAATGGGCGAGAAGATGTAGTCGATCCCCTCCGAGAACCCTTTCCGGAACCGGGAGGCCGCGATCTGGACAGCCTGGTTCGTGTAGGTCTCAGCCGGATTTGAAAGAACAAACCCGATCAGAAACGCCGGGCGAGACCAGTCGAAGCGCCGCATTAAGATGCCGAGAAGGCCAATGGCAAACAGTGCCACGAGATCCATCAGGTTCTGGCCGGATTGAAACGCGGCAAACGAGATGATCATGAAGAGGAACGGCGCAAGCAATGCGAACGGGATCGTTGTAAGGCGCGCAATCACCCCGGATCCGCCAATGCAAATGATTGTTCCAACCACGTTGGCGAGTGCGAGCAGCCAGACGATCGCATAGGTGACATCAAGATTGTTCTTGAGCATCGACGGCCCGACTTCGATCTGACCGGACCCGAGCAAAGCAACGGCCCCGATGAAAACGGCCATGGATCCAGACCCCGGGATGCCAAACAGGAGCGTCGGCACGAGACCGCCGCCCTCTTTGGCATTGTTGGAGCTTTCCGGGCCGATCACGCCCCGGATGTCGCCTTTACCGAACTTGGACTTGTCCTTTGAAGTCTGCACCGTGTGCCCGTAGGCGATCCAATCCACGACAGACCCGCCAAGGCCAGGAATGACGCCGACAGTCACACCGATCAGCGAACACCGGATGCTGAGCCAGATGTTTGAAAACCAGTCACGCACACCATGGATCCAGCCACCACCGAGCATGGACCGTTCAGAAATTGCCCGGTCCTGCCGCAGCAAAGCAACGATTTCGGGTATTGCGAAGATTCCAAGACCAACGATGACAAGCTTCAACCCGTCCGTCAGATACGGCATGTCGTAGGTTGCCATCCGCAACGCCCCCGCGCTGTCGCCTTCGCCGATGGTACCAACCATCAATCCGAGGCCTGCAGCAACGATGCCTTTAATAGCGACTTGCCCTGCCAGAATGCCGACCATCGACAACCCGAACAGGGTGATCATCAGAAGTTCGGGAGTGCGGAATTCAAGAACGACCGGTCGGGCAACAAGAATGAAAACAGTCAGAAACGCAGCCCCAACCAACCCGCCGAACAACGACGACGCAAAGGCAGCAGACAAGGCACGCGCCGCCTCCCCTTTCTTTGCAAGCGGAAATCCGTCGAGAACGGTTGCCTGCGACGCAGACGATCCGGGAATGCCCATCAACACCGACGCGAACGTGTCGGACGTAGGAACCACAGCGACCATACCGATCATGAGCGCAAGCCCCAAAACCGGGTCCATCCCGAACATGAAGGGCAGCAGAAGCGACAGTCCCGCAATACCGCCAAGACCCGGGAAAACGCCAACACAGAGGCCCATGACCACACCGAGAACCAGGTAGCCTAGAACCGCAGGTTGGAAAATCATCGCAGACGCCTGGGCGAGCGCAGGCATAGCGGTACCGAGAATGTCCACTGGATCGTCTCTGATTTTAGTTTGGGAAATGAACCCGCCCGATCACACTCGGGCGGGTATTTGGAAAAGTGCCGTTATTTCAGAGATACGCCGTAGCGATCCTGGAGCCATCCAACGATAAATTCTTTCGCGCTGGTCGGCACTTCAGTTGCACTCTTCAGAGCTGCATCCGCTTTGGCCCCTGTCATCTGCGGATACTTGCCGAGACGCCCAGCGGAGATTTCGGCGAAATCACCGCGCGCTTTGACAGCTTCAAACGCCTTGGCATAGGTGTTGATCGCGTCCTCAGATGCTCCGTTTGGCAAGAACACCATTTTCTGTGCCGGGAAGCCTGCGATGAAGAACGCCTTCCATGCATCCCACTTTTCACCGCTTGTTTCGCAGCCATCGGTTGCCTCGCAAACTTCCTTGAAAGTCGGCATGTCCGGGAAGGTTGGATCTCGGACAATATTGCCCTCATCATCCAAGGCACCCCAGCTCATCATCGGAACGGCTGTTCCAGCTTCAACGAGTGGCGTTACACCTTTTAGATAGGATGAGGACGTTTGGTAGTCGATGTTGGCTTCACCCCGTTCGAACATCAAACGGCCGTCGCCGCGGCCTTTGATACCGAACACTGGCTCAACATTGAGACCAAGCATTTCCCAGGCGAGAAGCGGAACGAGATCAAGACGGGTAGCGCCCTGTGATCCATAGATGAAGTCCGTTTCGCGCAGTGCGCTCGCATCGTTGCCATTCATCTTTTCAGCAAGATCCGGCGGCAGGTAGGCGACGCCACCTGTGCCTGATGCGAGAACCACATTCCAATCCTTGTACTCGTACCGGACACGCGGATCGCCGAGCAGATATGGAAACTGCGTTGAGCCTGAAGACCCGAAAATCAGCGTTCCGTCACTGTCAGAGTATTCTTGTCCCTGGAACCAGTTAGCACCCTTTGTGGATCCGGCACCTGGCATGAACTTCACAACCACGGTCGGCTGTCCGGGCAGCGCTTCACTCAAAAGAGGTGCGTAGAAGTTTGCCCATTTTGCAGACCCACCCGTTTCAGAAAACGGGATAACCCACTCAACAGTTTTTCCGGTGAGATCGAGACCTTCCGCAAGCACCTGAGAAGGGGCAAGGGTGCAGGTAGCAAATGCCACACTCAGCGCAAGGCGCTGTGTAAGCTTCTTCAAAACCATAATTTCCTCCCAATGGCGCAGCAGTTTTGGTTTGACTGCCGCACATTCAGGCCACTCAAAAGCAGCTTGATGCCCTCAGATTTCCCTGCGAAGCTTGCAATAAGCTTTCATCGAAAAGAAAAAGAAACAAGTGATGCGGATTGCCCTCGTCGAAGACAACGTCAACCTTGCAAAGGGAATTGCCTATCAGCTCCGGGACGCCGGGCACTCGGTGGATGTGCTTCACCACGGCGACGATGCTGATACTTTCCTGAGGCAGGAAACGGGCGATCTCGTTATTTTGGATATCAACTTACCAGGTAAAAGCGGCCTGGATCTTCTTGCAGATCTCCGGGAACGGAGTGACCCGCGCCCGGTCATACTTCTGACTGCCCGATCTGAAACACAGGATCGGGTAAAAGGGTTGGATGCAGGCGCAGACGACTACCTAGTAAAGCCATTCGAAATGGAAGAACTGGCCGCGCGTATCCGCGCACTCGGACGCAGAAACACGGCTGTATCTCCATCTCTGGTGAATGTGGGACCTCTGAAATTCGACGCGGGTAGCATGCAGTTGTTTGACGGTGATGTTGCACTGGAGGTCCCGAGGCGGGAACTGTCCTTGCTCTCCGCTTTAATCCAGGCAAACGGGCGAACCCTGTCAAAGGCCAGTCTGCTGGATCAGCTTTATGGAGCTGGAAGTGAAACCGATGAAAAGGTGATCGAAGTCTATGTCTCGCGCCTGAGAAAACGGCTTTCGTCGTTCGACATCAACATCCAGGTTCATCGCGGAATTGGATATTCGTTGAACAGAGCGTCTTGATGAAACGGTCCTATTCCCTACGCCTACGGCTGACCCTGATCATCCTACTGCCTCTTTTGTTGGTCGCGGGGCTCGCCGGCGTCTGGCAGCTTAACAATGCGCGTTCAACGGCGAGCGACGTATTCGACCGCAGCCTGCAGTCTGCAGCTCTTGCAGTTACCAACGACGTCGCGCTTTCCGGCGGTGATGCCTTAGTTGCCAACACGCGAAAAATCCTTTCCGATACGTCCGGCGGACGGGTCTATTATCACGTCTACGCGCCAGACGGCGTCATCGTCGCAGGCTATGCGACGCCTCCAGTCGGCATCCCCACCAGTGCAGATGGTGGCCTCAGCCCGGTTTACTTCAACGGTGAGTATCTGGGACGTGAAGTGCGCGGGTACCGAATGCGAACCCGAATGCAGGTCGATGGTTTCAGCGGAGTTTTCACGACGACCGTTTGGCAGGATGTCTCAATACGCGCCGCATTTGTTCAGGATCTGACCTTGAGGTCCCTCTCGGTTATTTCATCAATTATCCTGTCACTCGCATTGATCGTTTGGTTTGGCATTCGTATCGGTTTGTGGCCGCTCAGCGATTTACAGCAAGCCATCGACTTGAGATCAGGTGAAGATCTCAAACCGATCCGGCGCCCGGTACCGGTGGAAGTACAAGGCATCGTGCAAACGCTAAACCGGCTGCTGGGGCAGGTTACAGAAGTGATGGCAACTCAAAACGAATTCATCTCGAATGCCGCACACCAATTGCGCAACCCCATCGCGGGGGTGCTGGCGCTTGCTGAAGCAGTGAGATCCGCCAAATCGGAAGACGCAATGCGTGAACGGGCGGAAGACCTCGTCAACGCTGTAAAAGACACAAGCCTTCTCGCTCAAAAGCTTCTGACCTACGAACGCGCAAAGGCCATTGACCAAACGTCATTGAAAGAAGCTTTCTCGGTCAACAAGTTGCTTGACCCGCTGGTTTCAGAGTACCGGAACCGCTTCCCACCCGACGTCGAAATCATCTGGACACCAGCTCCAGAAGACGTTCGCATTACCGGTGACCGGACAATGATCCGTGAAGCAGTGTCTAACCTCATCGATAACGCCTTCCGGCATGGCGGACCAGAGCTCGACACCATCACTGTCGGCTTTGAACGACTGGGCCCGGACCTTTCGATTACCATTGCTGACAACGGGGTAGGTCTTACGCCAGACCAGATCCGCACCGCTCGCATGCGGTTCGGGCAAGTATCCGAAAACAGCGGTGGGAGCGGCTTGGGTCTTCCAATTGTTGAACGGGTCGCTGAACGTCACGGAGGCCGGTTGGAGCTTAAGGATCAAAACCCGGGGCTTGTGGTGCGAATGATCATCTCTGTCGGGACTTGCGCCGCTGCGTCTCAGCCTGCTGATTTCACTCCAACGCAGCTTTCCGCTGCTCATCCCGAATGAGCGCAGCCAGCCGGTAAAACCCGTGGGCCATTTTTGTGTAAGGAGTCAGCAGGAAAAAGCTGAGCACAGACCCAAGGTGAATTGCGAGCATCAGCGGCATGAGTTGCGTTCCGCCAAGCCAGTACAGCAGCAGACCACTGAGAGCCACCAAGAAAAGGAGAAGCACGAAGCCCATTTCCCCGCCCCAGGCTGACGAAGCTCCAAGGTTCCTGTCAGCCTTCAATTTAAGGCGCGCAAGCTCCACCGTTCCGAGAACCATCAGGATGCCACCTGGAACACCGAGTAACTTGGGAAACGACCAGAGCGGGTAAGGTGCGGGCATATTGAAGGCATAGTGAAGAATGGTCCCGGCCGATGTAGCTGCAAAGCAAAGAAGAAAGCCGTACATCACCGCCTGATGCGCCAGTCTCCGCGCGTTGGAAAACTTGTCTTCGTCCTCGAAGTTGCAGCCATCACCGTGTCCGCCAGCAAGATTTTTCATGTTGGCTGCCGATCCAAACGCACCGACGATGTGAGCCAGCGTGATACGTTTTCCGGCTGTGCCTTCCCAATATCGCCGAAGACTGATCGTAATGCTGAGAAGTGGAAACAGAAATGCCGGCAAGAAGATCGCCACCATCGCATTGTGGGAAAGCACTGCATAAAACCCTTCGCCGCCGGCAGACCCAAGCGTCCGCATCGCGAGAAACAAAACCGCAAATCCCAGAACGGTGGCGACAGCGATCATCACACCGTTTTTTTGAAAGATTTGCGCCAGTGGATGAGGCCAGGCAAAGCTCTCCCAACTGTCCTGACGAACTTCGGCCAAGGCCATCGGAAGATTAAGATCGAACTCGTGCGGCGCAGTGTACTGGCAGGCATAGTAGCAGCCCCGGCAGTTGTGGCAGAGGTTTGCAAGCTGCGTGAGATTGCCGTCTGTAAAAAAACGCTCTTGATGGAGAGCTGGAAAGACCGAGCAATACCCCTCGCAGTATCGGCATGCATTACAGATTTCCGCTTGGCGGCGTGCTTCCTGGCGAAGATCAGTTTGCATAGTTTGCTGCCTCCCGGCCTGCGACACGGCCAAAGACGGTGCCGATTGTCATGCCAAATCCTGCCAGATATCCCTGGCCGAGAATGGAGCCGGCCATGGTCTCACCAGCGGCCCAAAGGTTTGTGATCGGGCCATCTTGTGTGCTGCATTGTGCGTTCTCGTCGACCTTGAGGCCGAGATAGGTGAAGGTCACACCGGTCTTTAAGCTGTACCCGTAAAAAGGAGGCGCATCGATCGGCCGGGCCCAATTCGTTTTCGGCAGGTTGATGCCGGTGGTCTTTACCCCGTCCAATTCAGTCGGATGGAACTTCGACGTGTCTCCGCATGCCGCATTGAAAGTCTCAACCGTGTCTTTCAACTGCACAGGTGGCAGGCCCATCTTTTCGGCCAGCTCTTCAAGCGTATCGGCCTTGATCGGCGGAAAGACGGACGGCATGAACAAGTCCAAAGACTTGGAATCGATGATCACATAGCCCACCTGGTCCGGCTGATTGGCGACCAGTCGCCCCCAAATCGCATAACGTTTCGGCCAGACGTCCTCGCCCTCGTCATAAAACCGCTCGGCATTCTTGTTGACCACGATGGAAAACGGAACGCAGTCCAGACGCGTTACAATACCGCCGTCGAATTTTGGCGCCCGTCCGTCGACTGCCACGGCATGACACTGGGTCGGATCACCGACCGATTGAACGCTCTGGTCCAGCAAATCAGCAAGAACTATACCGCGGTTATAAGGCGTTCCCCGGATCAAGAAATTCTTCGCAGGCGGCCCCCACGCACGCGTGAGCCAGTCCGTGTCTGCCTGAAATCCACCGGATGCGACAACGACGGCCTTGGGGGCGATCCGCTTGCTTTCGCCCTCATGCTCATAGTCGAGATGCGCAATCCGGTTCCCGTCCAATTCAAGATGCGTGACATTCGCCTCATAAAGAACTTCAATGCCAAGTTTTTCGGCGGTCCGGTAGTAGGCATTCACCAGTGACTTGCCGCCCCCCAGAAAGAACGCGTTGGTGCGAGCGAGCGACAAGGTACCTGACAAAGAGGGCTGAAACCGTACGCCGTGCTCTTCCATCCAGGGTAAGCATTCCTCAGAGGTTCTTATGGCTAACCGAGCAAGCCGCTCATTCGTTTTGCCGTCAGTAACTTTGAGAAGATCTTCAAAATACTCTTCTTCCAAATAGTCTTCGACAAGCGGGCCAAGCGGGCCTGAATGCATGCAACGGAAGTTGCGCGTATGCCGGGAATTGCCGCCTCGATAAGCCTTTGGCGCAGTCTCGAATATGACGACGTGCGCGCCCAGTTCCGCGGCCGTAATTGCCGCGCACAAAGCAGCATTCCCTCCGCCAATGACAGCGATATCGTAACGATTGGTCATGGTACTTCCTCTCCAAGCAATTTTAAGGCGGGGAATATTGATTTGACCAATGCCAAGTGTTCAATAATTATTGCGCCATGCGCATCAATTTTGATTTTGGCGATCTGGAAGCGTTTCTTGCGGTCATGGAAACGGCCTCCTTTCATCTGGCTGCCGAGCAGTTACACTTGTCTCAATCAGCCGTTACGCGGCGGATCCAGAAGCTTGAACAAGTGCTTGGCTCCAAACTGTTCGAACGTACAACCCGAGCAGTCAAACCGACACTTGCCGCGAAGCGTTTGCAAAGCCGGGCAGAAGAAATGCTCGACAACGCCGAAGAAACGACACTGGCCATGCGAGATGAAAGCGTTGCTTTTGCTCATCAAAAGGGCGCGGTCGTAACCATCGCCATGATCCCGACTTTGATTGCACCGCTGTTTCTACCAGGCCTCAGCTCAATGCGTCAGGCTGATGAAACCGCCCGAATTCGCTTGATGGATCTATCGGCAAATGATGTAGCAGAGGCAGTATCCTCAGGAGAAGCCGATTTCGGGATATGTTCCATTGGTTCCCTTGAAGCCAACACGCATTTTGAACCCTGGTTCGACGATGAGATCGTCTTGGCAATACCGATAGAACATCAGTTGGCAGCACAGGACAACGTCAGTTGGCCCGACCTCCTCAACGAGGATCTGATCCTTCCTGCGCGCGGAACAGGAAACCGGTTGTTGATTGATGATGCCATGGCAAAGGGCCGGATTTCAGCCCAGTGGACCTATGAAGTCGGCCGGTCGACGACGGCCATGGAAATGGTCAGCGGTGGTGTTGGCATTGCCCTGTTGCCAAGATCCGCAGCCACGTCAACATTCGCTCAGGGTCTGCGATTCAAGAAACTACCAAAACCCGTTGTGACCCGACCGATCGGTTTACTAACCAGAATGGGCGTTTCTGACACCCCAGTTGTCTCGTCAGTAAAAGACAGCCTTCGGGAGTATGCGGCCAATATATGAACTTCTGCCCTTGGACCCCGTGTTTACAGAGCCGTTAGATCCAATATTTACGCAGTACTCGAAACAACCAACTGTCACTTCAGTGTTTTAAGTGCTCAGCGCCGAAAACTCCCAAAGTGGCCACTTATTCAAACTGCAACGAAGGACCGCTTCCCGCCCGAGTTTCGAGCTCAGCGCACCGCACCGAAGGTCTTGGATGGAGCTCAGTTCAGGCATTTACTGCACACTGCACCGAGGTCTGCTCAGCGATAAAATACCCACCAGCAGCAATTGCGCAAAGATCAGCTTAGGCTGAGATGTTTTGCAAGGTTGTCAATTTCGGCCCGCATGGCTCTTGCTGCCTGCCAAACCAGAAAATATCCCTTGCCGGTCTTCAGTGGCTTATCAACCAGCATCAAAAGCCGCCCGGACGCCAGGTCCGCTTGCAAGAACGAACAGCTTGCCAATGCGATGCCTTTGCCCTCCAACGCCAGACCGATGGAATGGCTGTAGTTTTGGCACAGTGTTTTGGACAAACCATCAAAGCCGCTTTGGTGTTCCCGCTGTTGCCAAACGTCCCAGTTGATCCAATCCGGTGCGTGTCTGTGATAGTCCAGCAAACTCGAGTTTTGGGGCGCGTTGGCAAAGCGCTCGGCTTCGGCGGGTGAGGCAACAGGGGCCAGCTCCTCATCCATCAGCAGATGCCCTTCCCAACCTTCAGGAACCTTGTCGGCATAGATAATGGCAAGGTCGTTGCTGGCGGCCAGCAAGTCGCGGGGATCATCCTTGACGACGGTTTCGACAGGACAGGATGCGGAGCTCAGCGCAAAAGACCGCAGGCGCTCAAACAGCCAAAAGACTGACACGGCTGAATTGGCTGCAATGCGAACGGAAGACGCCGCCGGCGACCTGACCTGGTCAAGCGCGCCTTGAAGATAGTCCAGCGCCATGGCCACGGGATCGGCCAGTTGCGCGCCGGCCTGCGTGGGTTTGAGGCTCCGTGCGCCACGTTCAAACAAGTCCGCACCCAGCCAGTTTTCCAGTTGCTTTACGCGTTTGCTGACCGCGGCTTGCGACACATAA
This sequence comes from Roseibium alexandrii DFL-11, assembly GCF_000158095.2. Taxonomy (NCBI): domain Bacteria; kingdom Pseudomonadati; phylum Pseudomonadota; class Alphaproteobacteria; order Hyphomicrobiales; family Stappiaceae; genus Roseibium; species Roseibium alexandrii. The sequence continues at coordinate 460,429 of NZ_CM011002.1, read as the reverse complement.
AGATCAGACGCTGCAGCACTGAAGCTGCCAGCGCGCAGTGCCGTATCAAAGAACACAAGCGTGTCGAGCGGCGGAAGTTTTTTTCGTCGGCTTTCCATTCCAATTTGTTATAGCTATGCCTGAGAATTTTCAATATTCACCGCGTGCCGATGTCGAATTAGTTTTGGCTCAAACTTATTGGGCGAAACGACATGGCGAACTTTGACTGGCATGCAGAGCGAAGCGACCTGGATGGAATCGCATTGCTGGATCGCGCACCAGAAGGTGAAGGGATCGATCTGAAAGCCGTCAGACTTTACCGCCTTGGCCGGGTGCGGGAGCAGATGGCTAACTTTGGTGTCGACGCCGTCATCCTCTCGGATCCCATCAATATCCGCTACGCCACGGGCGCGCGGAACATGCAGGTGTTTTGTCAACGCAATGCACCGTCGCGCTACCTGGTGCTGACCGCCGCGCAATCCATCCTCTTCGAGTTCACCGGATGCCTCCATCTTGGGCAGGGATTGGAGACGATTGACGAGGTTCGCCCCGCCAAGACCGCCAGCTTTGTCGCGGCCGGTCCCGGCATTCAGGCCCGGGAAAAAGCCTGGGCAGCTGAAATGGCAGACCTGATTGAGGAGCTTGCCGGGAAAGGGGCAACCGTCGGGCTGGAGCGGCTGAATGCCGGCTCTGCGATTGCGCTTAGAGACTGCGGTCTGCGCATCGTTGATGCCCAGCAACCCGTTGAAATGGCGCGTTCGGTCAAATCCAGCGAAGAGATGAAATGCGTGAATGCCTCATTGCGGGCGACCGAGACAGGCGTGGCCAAGCTGCGGGACGCAATCCGCCCCGGCATGACGGAAAACGAACTGTGGTCCGTCCTGCATCAATCGGTGATCGCGCAAAACGCCGATTATTGCGAAACACGGCTTCTGAACGCAGGCGCCCGGACCAACCCGTGGTTTCAGGAGACCTCCGGCAATGTCATTGGTGAAAACGAGTTGATTGCACTCGATACGGATGTGGTTGGCTGTCACGGCTACTATTCCGATTTCTCGCGCACATTGCATGCTGGACCGGGAAAACCGACGGAAGCGCAACGCGAGCTCTACAAGGTTGCGTATGAGCAAGTCCAAAGCAACATGGACATTCTCCATGCAGGCATGAGTTTTCGGGATTATGCGGAGCGTGCGTGGGACATACCGGAAAAATTTTACGAAAACCGCTATTACCTCTCGGCCCATGGCTGCGGCATGACGGGCGAATACCCCTATCTGTATCACAAAGGGGATTTTCCCGATGCCGGATATGACGGAGAAATCGCCGCCGGCATGACGATCTGCGTTGAAAGCTATATCGGCGCAGCTGGCGGCCGCGAGGGCGTCAAACTTGAGCAACAGGTTCTCGTGACAGAAACGGGCATTGAGCTGCTGTCCCGGTTTCCCTTCGAAGAAGAACTACTGCGGTAAATTCAAGGGACGGGGCGTTTCTTGACAACAAGAGCTTGTTCCAAGTTTCAGCAGCCCTCAATCCGGGCTCAAAACTAACTTTGGAACAGGCACAACTCAGCACCGGTTCGTGCTGATATGATTCGATAACGCATTGCCTGATATCGGCGAGTAGGGAGATAAGGTTCCCCCTCGCCGCCCGTTGCAAAGCCTCCCTGCGGGAAAAAGGATAAGATGACTTTGGAAGACCCGGTCCGGCGAAGGCAGCTTCAAGCTGAGATGGCGCATGCGGACAGCCACTTGTCTCCCAACAATTGCCGACACCCAGACTGACGGATCTCTCGAGGGAAGCATTTTTATTGCGCAAGTGGAGCGCAAAACTTCACCAATCACTGGTCAATCAAGTTGATTGCATTAAGCTACTTTGCAAACAACACGCGATTTTTTTTGCAACACGGTGATCGATCATGACCAACCTCAGATCTGAATTGGATCCAATTGTCTTCAAACGTGCCTGGGGTACTCTAGACAATACTTTCACTGATAATGGCTTGACCCTTCAACGGGGTTATGACTTTGACCTTATTGATGCATTGGCCCAAAAAAGCGGCATCAAGCCGCTTGAAGCCCAGTTCTCGACAAAGATGCATAGCCACACCTCCGGCCGGTCATTCTGGCTTGGCGTGTTTGATACAGACGGCCTTCTTGCCGGTAGGGTCTGCGCCCGCCTCGATTCACTGCGGTCACCGGAAAGCCTTGTTGATTTCTGGCGCAAACACTTTCACCGCTGCTACCCGACGGAGACAGGTGCCCAAGTTGAGCTCGCCGCCAAGCAACCGAGATTTGCGCAGAAAATTACAGGCGAAACTGTGTATCTCGGAGGGACCGAAGTGCGCTCGGATTGGCGCGGTTACGACCTTGGTGGCTTGCTGAACCGCGTGGCGCAGCTTGAGGCACTCGCAGATTGGGACGCTGATTTCTATTATGGCTGGATGGAAAGAAAGGCGTTCAAGGACGGCTTCTTTCGAGCCTGCGGGTTCACAAAACTGTACGCCAACTCGATACACTGGCAAGCTGGCGGGCCTGCCCGCCTCGACAATGATCTCTATCTCGTCGCCAATCACCGGGATGATGTGCTGGACATGATTGATCAGGTACTTGCAGAGCCCCCAAAGGCCGCGAGCGGATCATCTGCCAAAACCTATGAACCGCTTGAAGTTGGCGACAGCATATCATCAACCACCCAAAATTAAGGAGTTTTGGCGCGCAGCCCCGTTGTCAGGGTCAAAGGGACAAAGCAATGGAGGCTTTATTCAAGGCCCTACCCCAGAACAATCACCTTGGTGCCGAGTTCAACACGATCATAAAGATCAATGATGTCCTGGTGCCACATGCGGATGCAGCCGCTTGAGGCGTTGGTTCCAATGCTCCTGGGCTGATTGGTGCTGTGGATGCGGTAGAGCGTGTCCTTGTTGCCCTGCCACAGGTAAAGACCACGCGCGCCGATCGGATTTCTCGGCCCGCCTTCCTGGCCGTCCCGGTAGCGCTCCAAATCCGGATCGCGTTCGATCATCTCATCGGGCGGAAACCATTTCGGCCATTCGCGCTTGAAGCGGATGACCGCCTCGCCGTTCCAGGCAAAGCCGGCCCTGCCAACCCCTATGCCATACCGGATCGCCCGCCCGCCCGGCTGAACGAGATAGAGGAACTTGTTGTTCGGATCGACCACGATTGTTCCGACGGGATGTGAGGTTGGATAAAAAACCGTCTGGCGCAGGTACTTCGGATCGAAGGTAAGGTAGTCGATTGGAGGCAGGTCGAAACCGCCATCTCGAACCCCAGCATAGGCCAGGGAATAATTCGGCGTCCCATCGGAAAAGGGTGTCAGACCAGCTTCCACCGTCGCGCTTTTCTTGCTTTGGCAAGCCGCCAGCGCCAAGGGTAGACCGATCACAAAACTCCGGCGGGTAAACTTCAGCGCCATGCTCACATCCTTTCACCGGCACATTTCCGGTTTTCTAATATCACCCCAAGTCACTTCAGACCTGGATGCTTTGTGAAAGACCGGACGATGGATCCAACGTTAAATACCGAACCTGTTGCAGGAATGAATGCCAACATCATTATGGTAAACACCCCCTTAACAGCAACGCAATCTGACAAACAAACCGGTGACACACACGCCAATTTGATCATCAGGGTTGAAATCACCGCTATCCTGCTTTCTTGCTGTTCCCAACACATGCGATCCAGACATCCGGAGCCGACCCATGATTGACCTTTACACCTGGACCACCCCGAACGGCCGTAAGGTGTCGATCCTTTTGGAAGAGCTCGGCGTTGATTACACTCCCCATGCAATCGACATCACCAATGGTGATCAGATGGCACCGGAGTTTCTGGAGATCAGCCCAAACAACAAAATCCCGGCAATTGTGGATCGCGAGACTGGTCTGAAGCTTATGGAATCCGGGGCAATCATGATCTACCTCGCCGAGAAATACGGCAAGTTTCTCGCCCCGTCCGGACAACAACGGGCCCGGACGCTAGAATGGCTGATGTGGCAAATGGGCGGGTTTGGACCGATGCTTGGCCAGGCGCATCATTTTGTACATTTCAATCCGGACAAGTCCGATTATGCCAAGGAGCGCTATTCCAGAGAAGCGCGCCGGCTCTACGGCGTGCTCGATAAACAGCTTCAAGGGCGCGATTTTATCGCGGGCGATTATTCGATTGCCGATATGGCATGCTGGCCTTGGGCATCGCGCTATGAATGGCAGGGTGTCAGCCTCTCTGATTTTCCAAATGTCCAGGCTTGGTATCAGCGCATAGCAGCCCGTCCGGCCGTCCAGCGCGGATATCAAGTGCCGAAAGACATGGGCCCAATTCCAGCCGGGTAAACAAGCAGAGATGGACGCCCCAAACCGTATCAAAAATCCGCTCAGCCTCAGTCAGTTGCGCGCTCTGGAAGCTGTTGTACGCCGAGGTAGTTTTTCTGCGGCCGCTAAGGAGATCGGGGTTTCTCAACCGTCAATTTCCAACCATGTGCACGGACTTGAAAACCGCTTCAAGACCCGGCTGATCGCCAAATCCGGATACTCGGTCTCTGCTACGCCTGCTCTTGAGGCGCTCTTGCCGAAAATACGGGCGATCCTCGCTCTCACCAGCGATCTGGAATCGGAACTGCTTCATCAAAAGGAGCTGGCCGCTGGTGAGCTCAGGATCGGCTATTCGACCTATCAGCTGGCGATCCCGAGAATCTCTGCCTTTATGGCGCGTCATCCGGAAATAACCATCGAAGCCCGCGCCTTGGCCACCAGCGATATTCTGGACCTGTTTGACAATGGGGATATCGACATCGGCTTTGTGACCGGCCGGGAAATCCCGGCGGGTCTTGACGGTGAATTGCTGGTCCAGACGCGCATCGTTATCGCCGCACCCGCCGACCATCCGCTGGCATCCAAAGGCGCTGTCAGCTGGAAGAATGTGGAGACACTTCCGTTGCTGCAGCGGGAAAGTTCATCTGGAACCCGCAAGATGTTCGAGGCAGCTGCCACTGTTGCCGGGATCAAACCCAAAACGATTCTTGCGCTCGGGTCCTGGGGCTCCATCGCCACCCTGATCCGGTCCGGCATCGGTGTCGGGATTGCAATGGAAGCAGAGATCACAGACCGGGACGGCTGTGTTGCAATCCCGATCGACAGCCCTTCCCTGATCGCGAACCATTATGTTGTCTGGCAAAAAGACATGGCAGGCGTTGCTGCGATTGAAGCGTTCCGGGCCAGCTTGAACCCTGCCGCCTGACCCGTTTGCCAACACCGCCAGCATCAAGTCTATAACTAATAATTATAGACAAGACTATTTCATTAAACTGTTACCCGAAGGGGGTGTTAAGGGCGCACAGGCTTTGGAGATGCACTCGGCGAGTCCACGGAACCGAGAGGCATATTCGACGCTGCCTGCAGTTCATATCATGCCCCAAAGGGACCACTCATGACCCAACAGCCGACGGCCTTGCCAAAACCGAAACTCGGCGAGCCATATCTTTTGACCCCTGGGCCGCTCACCACATCGATAGATGTCAAGGAAGCCATGTTGCGGGATTGGGGCAGTTGGGACGGCGATTTCAAGGCAATGACCGCCGAACTCCGGAAAGGCCTTATTTCTTTGCTGGGCGACGGCAGTGAAGCCTATGACTGCGTCCCGATCCAGGGAAGCGGCACCTTTGCCGTCGAGGCTATGCTGGGCAGTTTCACGCCGAAGACCAAAAAGACCCTGATCCTGTCCAATGGCGCCTACGGCAAACGCGCGGTTGAAACGATGGCCTACCTGGGCCGTCCGGTAGAAGTACTGGACAAGGGCGACTACCTTCCGCCACGTGGACCGGAAGTCGCCGCCCTCTTGAAGGCGGATCCGGAGATCAGCCACGTGTTGATTGTCCACTGCGAGACAAGCTCCGGCATTCTCAATCCCTTGCAGGAAATCTCTGATGCCGTTGCCGCCGCAGACAGAACCCTTTTGATCGATTCCATGTCAGCTTTTGGCTCCATTCCCGTCGAGCCGTCAAAGCTCCAGTTTGCAGCGATGGTATCGTCTGCAAACAAATGCATCGAAGGCGTGCCGGGCTTCGGTTTTGTCATTGCACACAGGGCCGAGCTCGAGGCTGCCAAGGGCAACAGCCATTCCATCAGCCTCGATGTGCATGCTCAGTGGGCGCACATGGAGAAATCCGGACAATGGCGATTTACACCGCCAACTCATGTCGTCGCAGCGTTCCTTGAAGCGTTGCGGGCGCACAAAGCCGAAGGCGGCGTTGCAGCGCGCGGCGCGCGCTACAGAACAAACAGGGACGCCATGGTTTCAGGGATGCGGGCACTCGGATTTGAAACACTGCTGGACGCTGAATGGTTGTCGCCGATTATCGTCACCTTCTTTTGTCCGGCAGACCCCGCATTCAGTTTCCCGCGGTTCTACGAGCTCATGAAAGCACGTGGATTCATACTCTATCCGGGCAAACTGACTGTCGTTGACAGCTTTCGGGTCGGCTGCATCGGTCAAATGGACGAGCACGTCATGCGCGGCGTAACCGCAGCAGCGTCTGACGTTTTGAAAGAAATGGGCGTTGAAAGTGCCGCCCCACCTGCAGAAGCGCTCGCAGAACGCGCAAAACTTGCAGCTTGAGCAAACACGAGAAAGAGAACCAATGAGCAAATTTAAAGCTGTCGTTTTCGACTGGGCCGGAACCATGATCGATTTCGGATCCTTCGCACCCATGGGTGTGTTTGTGAAAGCATTCGAAAAATTCGGCATCACCGCGAGCATTGATCAGGCCCGTGGCCCAATGGGCATGCCGAAGTGGGACCATATCCGGTCCATGATGGACGATCCGGACATTTCTGCTCAATGGCAAGCAAAATACGGCAGCGCCCCAACTGATGCCGACGTCGACAAGATCTATGAGATCTTTGTTCCGATGAATGAGGAAGTGGTCACGGATTATGCCGACCTCGTTCCAGGCGCTCTCGATACGGTCGCTTACCTGCGATCGAACAATGTGAAAATCGGCTCCACCACAGGATACACCCGGTCGATTATGGAGCGCGTGCTTCCAAGAGCTGCTGAACAGGGATATGAGCCAGACAATCTGGTGTGTTCCGATGACCTGCCTGAGGGCCGTCCGGGTCCGCTCGGAATGTATCAGTGCTTCGTTGATCTTGTCGCCCACCCGCCCAGCGCCGTCATCAAGGTTGATGATACTGAGCCCGGCATTGCCGAGGGTGTGGCAGCTGGTTGCATCACCGTTGGCCTTGCTCTTTCCGGCAACTTCGCAGGGAAAACCCCGGAAGAACTGGCGGCTCTGTCTGAGGCCGAGATCGATGCGATCCGGCAGGAAGCCACAGCCAAACTCAAGGAAGCGGGTGCCGACCATGTCATCGATACCGTTGCCGATCTTCCCAAACTGATGGATCAGATGGAAGCTGCATGACTTCGCGTCCGAACATCCTTCTGATAACGGCCGATCAGTGGCGCGGCGATTGCCTCGGCACTGTTGGCCATCCGGTGGTCAAGACTCCCAACCTTGATGCCTTTGCAGAAACGGCCACCGTTTTCGAGCAGCATTATGCGACGACTGCGCCCTGCTCTCCGGCCAGGGCATCTCTCTACACCGGCCTATATCAGATGAACCACCGGGTGATCTGGAACGGGGCTCCGCTGGACGACCGTTTCGACAACATTGCCCGCGCAGGACGCCGGGCGGGTTATGTCCCGACCTTGTTTGGTTATACGGACACCTCGCCGGATCCACGAGTGCACGATCCAAACGATCCGGCCCTGTCCACCTATGAGGGGGTTCTGCCCGGGTTCTCCGTTCGTCAACCGCTGCCTGAAGACGACAAGCCCTGGCGCTCCTGGCTGGCCGCCCGCGGCCATGATCCGGCGTCTTTCGACACGCTGCACCAAGTTGAGCCGGAGGATGGCGAGCTTATCTCGTGTAAAGCCCCGCGCTATTCCAAGGACGAAACGCAGACCGCCTTTCTAACGGACAGTTTCTTCAACTGGCTTGGCGAACAGGACGCAGGAAAGCCCTGGATGGCGCACATTTCGTTCCTGCGTCCACATCCGCCGGTCACCGTGCCCGAGCCGTATAATGCGATGTACGATCCGGAAAACGGGCCTGAGTTCAAGGGCGCCGAAAGTGCATGGCAAGAAGCAGCATTCCATCCCCTTGTCTCCGCCTTGCAAGAGTACCAGCATCTTTCCAGCCATATTCCCGGCGCCAATGGCCACGCGCGCGACTTGACCAGACAAGATCTGAAGCGGCTTCGTGCGCTCTACTATGGAATGATCACCGAGGTTGATGCCCAGCTTGGCCGCATCTTCACCGCCCTCGATCAGATCGCAGACGATACGGTGATCATCTTCACCTCCGATCATGCGGAGATGATGGGCGATCATTGGATGCTCGGCAAAGGCGGGTTTTACAAAGAGAGTTATCACATTCCCCTGATCATCCGGGGACCCGGCGTGGCCAAGGCGGGCCGGGTTTCCGCCTTCACATCAGCCGCAGACATCTTCCCCACCCTTCTGGACGTCCTGAGCCTCGAGCCCAAACACAAACCTGACGGAAGCAGTCTTGCCCCGTATCTTAGAGGCCAAACACCAACCGGTTGGCGGGATGCCGCGCTTTATGAGTTCGACTTCCGGCGTTTGTTGCAGTTTTTCCCCGAAGAACTCCGCAGGAGCTGTCAAGCTGGCGGTGCCTCAGCACTGACGCGCCTTGGAACCGATTGGCAATATGTTCACTTCAGCGGTTTGCCCAATCTGTTGCTTGCTGCAAACGATGAAAAGGGCGGGATCGAGAACAAGGCCGAAAGCGAACCGGCAGCTCTTATCCAAAACATGAATGCCCTGCTATCCAGTCGCATGCGCCACAATGACGAGACACTCGCCCGGACCATGGTTTGGGAGTATTATTCCAACTAGCAAAGCTTTCAGCGATCGACTTTAGGCCACGTTAAACCCGTTCAGCGACACTGCGTATCGGGAATGTAGTCAGATCAGGTTCTCCGGAGGTTTTGAGACGTGGCTGGTCCAAGCGGGATCATATCGGGAAACGGAATAATGCGGCGCACGCTAGCGGTCGCTTATGCGGCCGTGTTGGCACTAGCTTGTCTTGCCCCCTCGGACACTGCAGTTTCCGCAGAACCAGCTCTTAAGGTCATCGACAGCACGGATGCCCCCTGGCCCTCCATTGGCCGGGTAAATGTGGCTGGTTACCGCACAACATCCATGTGTACCGGCACACTGATTGCGCCGAATATCGTGTTGACTGCAGCACACTGCCTTTACAACAAGGCGACGTTGAAGAAGTTTCCGGAAGACGACATGTTCTTCATTGCCGGTGTCCGCCGAGACGAGTTTTCTGCGCGCGTGGAGGTGGCCTGCGCCTTGTCTGCCGAGGGCTATACTCCGAAGAAGCAAACGAAACTGGCTGATGTGCATACCGATGTCGGGATCTTGATTTTGAAAGAAAGCGCCAATCTGCCTGCGGTCCCGGTTCTGGCACTTGAGGATGCTGGTGTGTTGACGCGGGACACCCAGTTCGATTCCGCCGGCTATCGCCGCAGCCGCCGTTTTCTGCCAACCGTCGTCTCAGCCTGCCAGGTGATCGGCACCGTAGAAGACAGCTGGGTTACCAACTGCTCCTCGGAAAGCGGCGCATCAGGCGGGCCCTTACTGGTCGAAACACCGGATGGGCTCAGAGTGGCCGGTGTAATGTCCGCAAAAATCGACGACATCCGATCCGCGATCGTCCCCTTTTTCGAGTGGCAGGAACTTTTGGCCTCGCCTGTTTGTCCGGCAAGTGGCGATGCAGCCCAAACGGCTCTGCGTCCCACCATTGACTGAGCGGTCCGCTTCACCCTCGACTGCGAACCTGTTTCCAACCACCGGCACTTGCTAATTTTTCTAAGGCATGGCCTAGTCCATAGACAGCTGGCGCCACTGCGCCGTGGCGGTACAAAATCCGTAAGACCACTCTCGTCCAGGCCCTTGTTGATCAATGAACCGTATTGTTTCTTCCCCGCAGCCGGACGATGCCAGCCAGATCACTGACAAGAAGCTCGCCTTTGTCTCCAGTGACACGGATGAGGCAAAGCATGCGCGGGAAACATTGGCGGCGCAGTATGGCGAAGTTCCGCACGCTGATGCCGATATCATCGTGGCACTTGGCGGTGATGGCCTAATGCTGGAAACCCTCTATGCACAGATGGGAACAAACAAGCCGATTTACGGCATGAACCGTGGCTCGGTCGGCTTTCTCATGAACGAGTACCGGGAAGATGGTTTGCGCGAACGTCTCGCCAAAGCAGACACCACGGCGATTTACCCGCTGGAAATGACCGCCACCGATGACAACGGCGTTGAGCATTCCGCGCTCGCCATCAACGAAGTCTCCCTGCTCCGCCAAACATCCCAGGCTGCACGCCTGAAGATTTCGGTCGACGGCCGCGTCCGGCTGGAAGAACTGATTTGCGATGGAATCATTGTAGCAACACCCGCCGGCAGCACCGCCTATAACCTTTCCGCACACGGTCCAATCCTTCCGATCACCGCGCAGTTGCTTGCCTTGACCCCAATCAGCGCCTTCCGCCCGCGCCGTTGGCGTGGTGCATTGCTTCCCGATTGGGCAGCGGTTGATATCGAAATCCTGGACCCGGAAAAACGGCCGGTCAGCGCGTCCGCGGATCACCGTGAAATCCGCAGCGTCACAAAAGTGTCGGTTCGAGAGTCCACGGAAAAAGAAGGCCGGATCATGTTTGATGACGATCACGGCTGGGATGAGCGGATCCTGACGGAAATGTTTAGATACTAGAGCCGCGCGCGAGTTGGCAGGTTGCCGCGAAAGACTTGGCGGCGGGAAAGGCCCTGTTAAAGTTGTTTACGCATACTGGCGACCGTGAGTTACCGCTCACTGCAACGATGAGGACCCTGCCGCAATGGCTGAAACCGCTCCGGATCAAGACTACGAAGTTCTGCAGCCGCCGACAGATTTGCGGAAGAAAGTCCGTGAACTGACACCTCGCGAGGCGCGCAAGTTTGATCCGGTGAAAGCTGCAGAAGCTGCACTGCAAAGGATCGCTCCTCATTTTGGCAACTGGATGGAAAACGAAGCCAAAACCCTCGTGGGTGCTTGGGACTCCGTCAAGACAGACGGCATTTCCTCCGAAACGATTGATGTCCTTTATCAATCGGCCCACAACATCAAGGGCCAGGCGCTTACGCTCGGTTTTCCACTCGTAGGCGACGTTGCCTCAAGTTTCTGTCACCTCTTGGAAAACATTCCAACACCGAACGATCTGCCAGTGGGGCTCGCGGAAGGATTTGTGGAAGCAATCCGGGCGATGGTGATTGAAGGCGCAAAGGACACCGCCAACAAAACCGGTGTCGAGCTTTTGGAAACGCTGCGCACTGCGACCAACACCTATGTTGCCCAGTTCCCGGCCAAAGAAACAGACGAGAGCTAAGAGACCACGATCAGCCTAAAGGCTGACTGGTTACCTGTCGTATTTTGGATAAGTCTCCTGCTCCGCACACCAAAGCTATCCGGTGTTGGCAATCACGCAGCATTGACCGAGCGAAGATCTCCGGCGCTCTTCTTCAGAACCGAGCGTGCCTCAAGGCGGGCGACATCGATCGCAAACCGGCGCAGGAATGCATTGATATCCTCATCAGCCCCAAAAGCACCGTCTTGCATTTCAGACAGCAACGCTTCGGTTAAAGACCGCGCTTCTTCCAGGGCAAGGTCATAGCTGAAGTCAGCCTCAGCCTTGCGGGTAATGTCGATCGCAAGCAGGAACGCCTGGTGTGACCGGATCGGCAAACCGGCCTTTCTCAGAACAGCTTGCAGTGCCGCCCGGCGGACAGTCAGCAAAACTTTGCACAGGCGTGGGAGCGGCATGTTGCCAAGGTTTGCCAGAGCTGCCGCAAAAAAGCGTAGACGGCCGCAACAAACGGCCCGAAGCAACAGACGCGTGTTCAGGCGGCCACATGCCCGCAAGTGTTCCACGAATTCGGGAAGATCGTCATCTTTTGCCTCAAGCGCGAGGCGGAGGACGACTTTATCAATTGCATCCGACAGGAACACATCGCGCTGATGCTCTGGAACACGCTCCAAAACAACGGGATGGTTTTCAAGGTTCTGCGCAAGCCCCATCAACAGCTCGTAGCGCACAGGAATTGGCAGATCGCCGAGTTTCAGCAACTGATCGCAGAGATCAGGGTGTTGCTCAAAGCGTTCGGCAAGCCGCACCAGGGACGATTTTAAAACTGTAGCCCCAGGATTCTTGAGCAAGGCCATACAGGCCGCTTCGTCAGCAACTTCGCACATAGCCGCGCTGACACCAGCAGGGACAAATTCGCGCTCTGCGATGGCGCACTGAACTGCTGGACTGCCCTCGGCCAGAAGATCCACCAGCTCAGTTTCGTTCAAAAGCGGGGAAGATTTCAGAACAAGGACTGCAATCTCGTCCACGTCCTGCGCGAGAAAACGGATAACGTGTCCGGGTGCATGCGCGCTCGCAGCCAGTACCTTTGCGACGGTCTTGCGAACCGGCCGGCTCGGATCATCCAGAAGAACTGTAAGTGCTGCCGCCATGGTTTTCCGTTCCAGGCTGCCCTCTTCGGCAGCCAAATAACGTTCTGCGTAGGTCCGCGCCGCCTCGATATCGAGGCCGCCTTGTTCAGTGTCGGTGAGGTGCAGAATGTCGTGAACGGTCATGCTCTTAACGTCAGTCCTGAATAGTATTTCCAGTATCCTGACATCAAAGACTTAACGATCCGTTCACCATAAATTTGACATGCCCCCGCCTGTCTGCAGCCTCCGGAACTTAAGCCGGAGGCAGTAGGTCTTTCTGCTCTTCCTGAGCCTTCAATCGTAGAAACCGTGTGAGGTCGAGTGGACCACCCTGATTGACAAGGGCCAATTCCTGCGCAGCCACCTGTGTAGATGCTCCGGACACGGCGCTGTAAAGCGCAGCCTCTTCAACAGCCGCAAAGGCAGAGGCAAACCTTGGATTAACGCCTGCCTGATCGGAACCGGGATCATTGCGGAACAAAGCTTCAAACGGATTCGCGGTCTGGGCTGCCTGGAACGCCGACAACACACGGCTCGCGGTTTGATCCGGGGCCTGGTTGATGCTGGCATCACGCGGGTCATCCGGATCAGGCCGCTGCGCGCTCGCCACCTGCTGTGCCTGTGCTTGAGGTTGCGCCGGATCGATCGCATCCGGATCGGCTTCCGCGACTGTCTGCGGACGCCCCTCCGGAACAGGCGCCTTTGCAACCGTTTCAGGAAGGTCCAGCGGCAGTTCGGGCTGGACGGGCACTGTCGCCGCCGCCATTTGCACCGGTGCATTCGGCTTGGACCGCATCGCGAATTGCGCGGCCGGATCCCCTGCCAAATGATCAAAGTCCTTCGGCTTTGCCGCTGCCATCATGCTCGGCGGCTGCGGTTTGGACCGCATCGCAAAAGCTGCAGCCGGATCACCTGCCAGATCATCAAACGGAACCGGTGCCGTTACCGGTGCTCCAGATCCCGGCTTTGCATTGGGCAGAGCTGCAACGTTCAAAAGCTCGCCAGAGGTCCTAAGGTTTTTACGTCCGCCGGCTTCAGCAATCATGTTGACTGCATCATGCTTGGACACAATCACCTGATACACTTCTTCCATGGACCGGGCCTGGCCATTGCGATGGTAGAAGATCGGCTTGTTGGCCCGCGCTTGTGCGGAAAACACCTGATCGGCGCGCATATCGGGATTGGCAGCTGTCTTTTCGATCAAGCGGCTCGCACCATTCGCACCAAGGAAATGCGCCATGTAGAGTTCGCCGTCAGTCGGCTCACGGCCAATCCGGCGCTCAAGATACTGTGCGTTCTTCTGGGTTAACGCCCCCGCCATAACAGACGAAATTTCCGGATCCTTGCGAAGATCGAGGATTTCCCGGCGCATCTGGGGATCGTTGACATAATACTTGCCGCTTTTGGACCGCTGAATATGGTCCGCGTACTTGTCCAACCCGTGCTTGGGACCGGCCTGTTTCATTGTTTCGAGCCAGGTGGACTCTATGAATTGAAATAAGCCTGTAGCACTCGATGTTTTTGCCTTGGCCGACGGATTAAACGAAGATTCCCGTGCGGCTGTTTTCACAAGATAGTCAAACGACGTTCCTGTGGATGTACTCGCAGACTGAAACGCAAGCTCGATCCTAGACGCGACCGAGGTAGTGTCAGCAACCCGCATGACTGGCCTCCTCGACGAAAATAATTATTACTTCGTTAACTTTCGCGCCAAAAAGGTTAACAAAACCTTAACAAGCCACAGGTGGGACCGATTCATTTATTAGAGAAACGAAAACCTAACGGCTCCTACGTAACTATGCCAATGCGATCTCAGGCATTTGTGGACTTTGGCTGTTTCCTGCGATTTTTCTTGGGAAAAAATTGCCGAGTTGGTCCGGAATTATTTGGGACAAATTAGTTGCTGGACGGAAAATTCATTGTTTCATAATGAGACAAGACGCTGACCACTGCAGCGCCTTGTCGATTCTCGGTCAGATACTCAGACTTTGGGACGGCCCATCTGAAATACTTCCGTCACAACGGCGTAATCCATGTAGCCGAGGCGGGAGAGCGGCTTGTAGCGGGTCACGTCCACCATGCCGTTGACGATCACATCATCGGAAATATGCACCCCGACCACCTGACCGAAGATGACCCAGCTGTTCGTGTCGGTTCCGTCGAGACCTTTCATACGGATGGTCTGAAGATGCTTGCACTCCAGAGCTGTTGCCGCTTTGGCAACCCGGGGGACGCTAACGAGATTGGATTGAGCCATTTCCAGACCGGTCAACTCAAATTCAGACTTCTCGTGCGGAACTGCTGCGGATGAAAGGTTCATCTCGTCTTTAAGATCGTAGCTTGCCATGTTGCAGACAAATTCGCCGGTCGCATCAATATTGGCAGCGCTGTCTTTATAGTTGGACGAAGAGAACATCACGATCGGCGGTGTGTCGCAGACACAGTTGAAGAAACTGTAGGGAGCCAGATTGGTTTTCCCATCCGTGTCGACGCTGGAAATCCAGCCGATCGGCCGCGGTGCGATGATCGCCTTGAAGGGATTGTGCGGCAGTCCGTGATCGTTTTTTTCCGTTTCGTAGAACATGTTCAGTCCGTTTCCGTCCAGTTGGAAGTAATTTCGGAAAGATCCGGCCGCGGACGTTCAACGGGCGGCTGCGTGGCTGTTCCGATATGAATAAAACCTGCAAACCGCTCACCGTCTTGAAGACCGAGATAACGTCCCGCTTCTTCGTCAAAGGCATACCACTCCGTCAGCCATTGGGAGGCAAAGCCAGCAGCAGCGGCTGCAGAAACAAGGGTCATGCAAACTGCGCCGGCAGAAAGCTGCTGTTCCCAGATGGGTATTTTGGGGTGCTCTGCGGCCTGGCTGACCACACCGACAACCACAGGCGCGCGCGTAAACCGCGTGCGTTCCTTGTCGGTCTGGGCTTCATCAAGCGGTCCGTTCTTTCTGGCATAAAGCTCTGAAAGGAAGGCCCCGATCCTTTCGCCCTGCGGTGCCCGGTAAGTGATGAAGCGCCAAGGCGCGAGTTTTCCGTGGTCAGGAACGCGTGCGGCAATGGTCAACAGATCTGTGAGCTGGGCATCATCCGGGCCAGGCGCCGACATGGTGACAGATGGGTGTGACCGGCGGGTCCGCAAAAACTCCAAGGTTTGAGGTGATCCCCTGCCAAACTCGGACATTCGGTCTGCCTTTCCGCAGATAGTTTCATTTGCAACTATCTACCTAATTGATTGTTGGGATTTGTCAACTGCACTCTTCAGGTCTTGAATTCGCCAAATTTTAAGGTCCATTACAAGAAACAAGCTGGAAGGCACCGCTGACCAGATGACATCGCTTGGCCAAAACGATAATAAGTGGGCATGCAGAATCCAACGACTTTGTTGAACCGGATCAAAGACACGCGCGCCAAGGTGCAGCGATTTGTGATGACTGCGCTCTGCGCGGTGCTGATTTCAGCGCTTCCTGGCACAGCACAGGCCCAGACCAATGCGCCGATGCCGCCTGCCATGAAGCCGGATCCGAACGCACCGTCCGCGGCGTCTCAAGAACCCATTCAGAACCTTCTCGATCGTGAACCGGAACCATTGTTCTCGGACAATACGCTCGTTCCCTACGCGCCCGCATCCGGGAGCATTCAAGGGACAGCCGAAGGGCTGGATGGCGGCGCACTTTATCTGATGGCGAAGCTGACGCGGGACAGCCAACCTCTGAACGACAATCTCATTTGGCGCATCTACTCCGAAACGACCAACGCGGATGGCCGGCTTCAGTTGATTGCCACGTCGAAAGGCGGGGACGCCGAGTTCCGTTTGGATCCAGGTGCCTACATGATCCACACATCCTACGGCTACGCTCAGGCTACCAACCGGATCGTGATCGGCAAGGAAGTCCTGTCGAAGATGGTGACGTTGAATGCCGGCGGCATCAAATTCGACGCCACGCTGCCGGACGGTGCTCCTTTAGAAAGCGGACCGGTGACGTTCGACATTTACAGTCGGGAATTCGATCAGCGCGGCGAACGGGATCTGATCGCCAGCAGCGTGAAGCCTGGTTCAATCATCCGGTTGAACGCAGACACTTACCACATTGTTAGCCGGTACGGGGATGCGAACGCCGAAATCCGCGCCGACATCCAGGTCCTTCCGGGCAAGCTCACCGAAGCCACGATTTTCCACAAAGCGGCCGACATCACCCTGAAGCTTGTCAATGAGCGTGGCGGAGAAGCCATCGCCAACACCACCTGGTCGGTTCTCTCTCCAGGCGGTGACGTGGTCGTCGAAGCAACCGGTGCCTTTCCGGACTTTGTTCTTGCGGCAGGTGAATATGAGGCAGTGGCCCGCAACAACGGCAGGACCTATCTTCATACATTCACGGTCGAGCCGGGCGCAGACCGGGAAGTGGAAGTGGTCTCTTCGATCAGCGAATTGGTCAGTGGATCCTCAAGGGCGAACTGATCGCCCTTGGCAAAACTGTTTCAGGACACGCCGGAAACAAAATGACCGATGATCAATGACGGCTGAGCAGCCGCTCTTTTTGTTCGGCCGGTGCCATTTCCATCACTTTGGACTGGAGGAAGTCCATGACTTCTTTTTGGTCCTTGAAGCCGGAGATGGTTTCATAAGGGATTGGCGCCCCTGCCCTTGCCCGGATTGCCTGTCCGAGTGTCCGGCGGAACTCGCGGACGTAAAGCGAAAGACGAAGGGTCAGCGAGAACCGGCTGACCAGATGGAACAACCAGGAATTCTGGCCTTCAAAGTGGATCGGCAAGACGGTCGCTTTGGATGAGCGGATCATCTTCGCGGTAAAGGTTTTCCATGGCAGTTCTTCAGCACGGCCGAACGGCTTTTGTGCCGTTGCCACGCCTCCACCTGGAAACACGATAATCGTCGTGCCTTCTTCCAGGAGTTTCAGCGCCTCCTTGCGGGTCGCCATATTTGTCTTGAGCGCTTCTTTTGGTTCCTCAAAATGACCGGCAAGGAGAATGGCCGGATCTCCGGAAGCTTTGAGCACTCCTTGTTGATCATGATCTTTGAAGGACGGCCAGTTGTTCGGCAAGGGACAGAATCGCCAGACCATCGCCAATGCCGTACGGGTGGTTGGCAATCAGAACCAACGGCCCGTTCGGTACATCCTTGGGCGGCCATTCTCCACTATCCACCGATACGCGGATATTAATGAGACGCAGAAGTTCGCTCCACATATAGTCTGTGGTCACGATGGACTGTTTCCAGATCTCATAGAGATCAAGAAGCTTCCGGCGCCCTGACAGGCGTTCAATCGACCGGATCACCATGCGCTTCAGTGGATGGTGGTCTGGGTTGGCGTAGCTGAATTCTGCGTAATCCACGGTATGCCGACTTCGTTTGTTACATTGTTTGCACCCGCTGCCCGCGTCCGGACCGGCGGAATTAAAACGCTCTAACAGACTCTCTGTTGCAGCCTTATGACAGCACACTGCCCTTAAGTAAGGGCAGTGTGCAAGCTGGCATTTTTTCCGTTAACAGAACGGAAGTTCAATCATTTCAGATCCGGCGGCGTCGCTTCTTCGACAAATGCGGCGACCGCTTCGTCCAATCCCATCGGCGTCTGGTTTTTGGAACCAAGACGACGGATGTTGACCGTACGCTCTTCCGCTTCCCGCATGCCGCAAACCAGGATCACCGGGACCTTGGCAAGCGAATGCTCGCGGACCTTGTAGTTGATCTTCTCGTTGCGGAAGTCGGTTTCAACCTTCAGCCCCTTGGACTTCAGAAGATCGGCCACTTCCTGACCATATGAATCTGCTTCAGACGTAATGGTCGCAACAACGATCTGCAAGGGTGCGAACCACAGCGGGAAGTGCCCGGCATAGTTCTCGATCAAGATCCCGAGGAAACGCTCCATGGAGCCACAGATGGCCCGGTGGATCATCACAGGCACTTTTTTCTCGCCGTTGTTATCGACATAAAAGGCGCCAAAACGCTCCGGCAGGTTGAAGTCGACCTGGGTCGTCCCGCACTGCCAGTCCCGGCCAATGGCATCCTTCAAGGTGTACTCAAACTTCGGCCCATAGAAGGCGCCCTCGCCCGGCAAGATGTCGGTCTTGATCCGGCCCTCGGATTGCTCCTCGATGGTTTTGAGAACGCTGGTCATCACTGCTTCAGCGTGATCCCAAACCTCATCCGAGCCAACACGTTTTTCAGGACGCGTCGAAAGCTTCACAACAATCTCTTCAAACCCGAAGTCCTCATAGACCGACAGGATCAAGTCGTTGATCTTCAGGCACTCTTCCGCCATCTGCTCTTCAGTACAGAAGACGTGCGCATCATCCTGAGTAAAGCCGCGCACGCGCATCAAGCCGTGCATGGCACCAGACGGTTCGTAGCGGTGAACAACACCAAACTCCGCCATCCGAAGCGGCAGGTCACGATAGGATTTCAAGCCATGCTTGAAGATCTCGACGTGGCCTGGGCAGTTCATCGGCTTCAACGCAAAAATGCGGTCATCTTCACTCTCAGGATCCGCACATTGGACAGAGAACATGTTGTCCTTGTACCAAGCCCAGTGACCGGAGGTTTCCCACAAGGACGTGTGCAGCACCTGCGGTGCGTTGACTTCCTTGTAGTCATCCTTCAGGCGGCGGCGCTTGTAGGCGATCAGGTTCTGGAAAATGTCCCAACCCTTGGGGTGCCAGAAGACCACACCCGGCCCCTCTTCCTGGAAATGAAACAGGTTCATTTCCCGGCCAAGCTTGCGGTGGTCGCGCTTTTCAGCCTCCTCCAGCATGTGAAGGTAGCCTTTCAGTTCCTTCTCATTGTGCCAGGCGGTCGCATAGATGCGGGTCAGCATTTCATTGTTGCTGTCGCCGCGCCAATAGGCACCTGCCACCTTCATAAGCTTGAAGGCGTCGCCGATCTGTTTGGTCGAGACCATATGCGGGCCACGACACAGGTCCAGCCACTGACCCTGCTTATAGATCTTGAGGTCCTGATCTTCCGGGATCGCGTCGATCAGCTCGACCTTGTAGTCCTCGCCCTTCGCCGCGAAATACGTCTTGGCTTCGTCCCGGGTCCAGACTTCTTTGGTGAACTGCGCGCCGCGCGCGATGATCTCGCGCATCTTCTTCTCGATGACCGGCAAATCATCCTGCGTGAACGGCCAGTTGTCCTTCGTATCCGGGTGAACACGCTTGAAATCGTAATAGAATCCGTTTTCGATCACCGGGCCGATGGTCACTTGTGTACCCGGCCATATTTCCTGCACGGCTTCTGCCATGACGTGGGCAGCATCATGCCGGATAAGCTCGAGCGCGCGCGGGTCATCGCGGGTCACGATCTCGATATTGGCGTCCGTATCAATCGGATCGGAAAGGTCTTTCAGTTCCCCGTCGAGGGTCATCGCGACAGCCTTTTTGGCCAGCGATTTGGAAATACCGGTCGCCACATCGAGACCGGAAGTCCCAGCTTCATAGGCGCGCACGGAATTGTCGGGGAAGGTCAGTTCAATCATGTCAGTCTCCTGCTCACTCCTGCACACACTGCAGGTAAGCGATGTCTTTGGTATTGAGATGTGTGCTGATACGGGATTAAGCCCAAAACGGCAACCTTTTCCGAAACCGGCGAGATGATCGTCTGGAACAATCCGCAGCATCAGAGAAACAGATACCTATCCGTTCGGCGGATCAGCCTTCTTGATTGCAGCCCACTCTCCGTCGTTGATCATGGCCCGGAAAGCTGCGTTGATCTTTTCGGCATGCAGCGCGCCGCACTCCGTTTTGGCGAACAGGATCCAGACGCTGAGTTCATTGATCGGGCTGGTTTCATCGTAAACGATGTTGTCGACACCTGCTTCTGCAATTGCCCTCAGGCCGGATTGCTCTTCGATGATCGATCCGTCCAGACGGCCCGCGGACAACATTCTGATATTGTCCAGATCTGAGTTTGGCTCGCGGCTGAAGTCGATTTCATCGTTGGCCGTCAGCGATTTCGGATAGGCGTATTGGGCGGTCAAGCCGATCCGGAGGCCTTCCAGATCAGAAACACTCGACGGCACCGAGCCACCCTTTCGAACAAACGCAAAGTCGCGCTTCGTTAGAATTGGCAGTGATTTGTAGGACGCGACATCCGCGCCAGCACTGGAATGGGGCATCAGCGCGTCGACCACCCCCATCTGAAACAATCCGAGAGCGCGTTTTTTCGGATAAAGCCTGATGTCCAAAGCCAAGTCCGCACGCTTTGCCGCGGACTGCAATAAAACGACGAACTCCCCTTCGCTCTCACTCTCAACAAAATGCGGAATCTCGGCGGCTGCAACGGTCATCTTGTTACAGCCATCTGCAGCAAGAGAGCCCGGCGCCAGCAGGAACGTTAGGCTCAACATTCCCGAGACTGTGAAAAACGATTTGAACCTATTCAGCAAAACACTGTGCCTTTGAGCGGCAAGCCAGCCTGGACTTGCCAGAGAGTTCCCTGATCGCGGGCGAATTCAAAAACATCTTAAGACGGCTAGCGTTCTAAAGCGTTAACGGCTCCGGTTTGGAAAACGTCACGCAGAACAAGGCACCGTTGGCCGCTAAAACTCTAAGGGCACTCGCCGGGGCACCGGTTGGGATTTGACGATCGACGTGCTCGTTTCAGCCTTGTCCGTGATCCGTTCAAGGATGCTGTCCAGTTCTTCGATTTCCCGGATCACCAACCGCACCACAAAACAATCGTCACCTGTGACTTTGTCGCACTCAACGACCTCTGGAATTTCCTGCAGCAACTCGCGGACGATATGGAGTTTTCCCGGCAACGGACGGACGCGAGTAATCGCCTGAAGCGCGTATCCGAGAGCTCGGGGGTCAACATCGGCCGTAAAGCTGCGGATGACACCGCATTCCTGCAAGCGCCTGAGCCGATCCGAAACGCTTGGCGACGACAAACCAACCTTGACGGCAATGTCCTTGATCGAACACCGGCCATCCTCGATCAGAATTTTCAATATTTCACGATCCTGGGCGTCCATATCTTTCTCTCTAAACTCAATTGGGTCTTTTACCTAATATTATGAGGCAAGCTACGGATAACACCTTTTATATCATATGGAGAAGCTCATCCAAACAGCAGATCCTTGAAAGCGTATTGATAGGAGTTGCTTAAATGTCAGAAAGAACCACCGGCATTCTGGAAATGACCTTCGCGATGACCTTGATTGGCACCTTGGGCATTTTCGTCGTTTTTAGCGGAGAAAGCCCGGTCACTGTCGCCTTTTGGCGCTGTCTGTTCGGCGCTATCGGGCTAGCACTCATATGTTCCCTCAAAGGCGCTTTTGCATTCAAAATCTCACCGAAGCAGTTTCTGCTGGCGGTCTTGGGCGGCATCGCACTGACCACCAATTGGGTTATGCTGTTTTATGCAATCGGGCATGCGTCCATTTCACTTACAACGGCCATCTACAACACGCAGCCTTTCATGCTGGTGTGTTTTGGCGTGCTCTTTTTCGGAGAACACCTGACGCTCAGAAAGCTGTGCTGGCTGGGTCTCGCCTTTTGTGGTGTCGTGGTGATCGCGCAATCAAAACCCGAACTGGCTTATGCGAACGGCAATTTTGCCGTCGGTGTCGCCCTGTCCATCGGCGCTGCGTTTCTTTGGGCCGTCGCTGTTGTTGTCACCAAAAAACTGAGCGGCATCCCCTCACACTTGATCGCGCTGATACAGGTCTCAGCAGGCGCGATCCTGCTTGCCCCATTCGCGAGTGTGTCGGACCTCCCATCGCAAAGCACTGCTTGGGCTTCCCTGCTCACTCTCGGCTTTGTGCACACAGCAATGATGTACACGATCTTGTACTCAGCGGTGCAGAAACTGCCAACAGACCTTCAGGGCGCGCTGACTTTTCTCTATCCGTCTGTCGCCTACGTCACCGACTATTTGGTTCTGGGACAGAAACTCGGAACCGTGCAGATCCTCGGCGTTGCGGTGATCATGCTGGCGGCAGCGGGCATGACACTTGGATGGCGTTTGCCGTTCTTTCGGAAAGAGAAAAGCTACCACCAGGCCTAGTTCTGTTCCTTAAGAGGCCAGCGCTCGTTTCTTCGCGGCCTTGACGATGGACGCGTCCCGGGCGGATTTGGCAACAGCGTCTTTTCCGCCCCGCGTTTCCGTGATCATCGCCAGATCCTCTTCCATGTCAGCACTCATCGGGGCGATCGCCACATCGGAATATGTGCGCCGGCCGGGTGCCGCTTTCACCCTCCGGTAGATCCGGTGAACCCGCCAGACCGCGGACACATATGCCCAGTGTTTGGAGATCACCTCCCAGACGTAGCGCGGATAGAAGACAAGCGGATTTTCAATTGGCAGTCCATTGCGCCGGTCTTTGCGGAATTTGAGCCGGAAGTACCCGCCCTCCAGCGGATGAACGCCCTCACACTCGATCATCAACTTGAACCACATCATCAAGAACAGCTTGTTGCCCGGCCGCCCCGTTTTGTGGGCTGCCGCACGGCGGAGAACCGTCTCAATGTGGCTGTCGGAATAATAGCTCGACCATGCCTCCCGATAGGCCTCCTCCCATTCAACATCACTCATCTTCGGATGATGGGAGACCCGGTGGTTGAGGTCATACTTGTTAAGATCCGGATCCATCCAGATACCCTTTTCAAGCAGAACCTTGTGATCTTCCGAGCCGGGCAGAGGCGTCAGGAAAAAGAACTCAAGAAGGTCGAGCGGCAACTCCTTCTTGATGATTTCGACATCCCGCAAGACGGCTTCCTTGGTGTCTCCCGGAAACCCGATGATGTATCCGGCATAGGTGGTTGCGCCGTGGTCACGCCACTTTTGCAGCATTTGCCGGTATTCGGTGATCTTGTTTTGCCGTTTTTTTGCAGCGAGCAGATTGTCGGGATTGATGTTCTCAAGGCCGATGAACACCCGGTTGACCCCGGCCCGGGTGGCCTTTTCGATAAAGTTCTCAATCCGGTGGCAGAGCGTATCCACCTGGATGATGAACTTGATGTCGAAATTCTCCTCTTCCCGCAACTGAATGAGCCGGTCGAACAGTGGCTCCCACTCGCGGTTGCGGGCGAAATTGTCGTCGGTGATGAAGAACCGGTCGATGCCCTGCGCATAGTTGTCGCGAATAATTTGCTCCAGATCGTCGGCGGACCTGAACCGGCTCTTGCGCCCCTGCACGTTGATGATCGTGCAGAAGGAGCATTGGAACGGGCACCCCCGCCCGAGATCAAAGCTGGAATGCGACCCGGCGGTGAACTGAATGTGCTTGGTCGGCAGGATCGGCGTCGGCTCTCCTTCAAGCGACGGCAGATCCGCCATAAAATTGTAGAGTGGCTTCAGGTCATCATTGAAGGCGTCCCGGAAAACCTGATCGAGGCGCCGCTCTTCTGCCTCGCCTGCAAAATAGCAAACGCCCTCTTCCTGCAGCGCCACCATCTCTTCCGGCATGTCGTCCAGCATCGAAATGCAGCCCGAAACATGAAACCCGCCAATCGCCGTCGGCAGCCCCTCGCGCATGAACTCCCGTGCAAGGTCCGTTGCCCTTGGAAACTGGTTGGATTGCACCCCAACCAGGGCAATCAGGGCTTTGCCGCCCCTGCGGCGGATATCCTGCGCAATCTTCTGCGGGCGAACGCGTTTGTTTGTTTCATCGTACGTGTGAAGATGGATCCTGACCTTTTCGCCGAGTACGTCGCGCTCGCGCGCCGCTTCGGCAAGCCCGTT
Source organism: Roseibium alexandrii DFL-11 (assembly GCF_000158095.2). Taxonomy (NCBI): domain Bacteria; kingdom Pseudomonadati; phylum Pseudomonadota; class Alphaproteobacteria; order Hyphomicrobiales; family Stappiaceae; genus Roseibium; species Roseibium alexandrii. The sequence goes on along the minus strand of NZ_CM011002.1, from coordinate 436,165 downwards.
CAAACTGGCCAGCGTGTTGGATGGAATGGCCGACCGCAACCACTGAATTGGATAGCCGTCGTCGTCGTAGTGGGTCGGCTTGATCATTACAAAATGAAAGTCCTGCACGTCCATCCGCCCTCTCCTTCAGTAGAAGTCAGTCAGAAAGACTTGCACTCACGCTAGGTAAGTTCAACCTTTTCTTAACGAGACGTTATTCTCGTTTCAAATCAATCCATTCGATGTTCTTCAGGAATATGGTCGCCCGTCCAGCGGCCATACCGCCAGGGCATAAACCACCTTGCAGTGTCTGGAAGTGTCTCCGGGAGCGGATCAAATCCGGATGCACCCCAAGGGTTACAACGCAGGATCCGCGACAATCCCAGCCAGCCGCCAGCCCAAAAACCGAACCTGCGGATGGCCTGGTCCGTATAGTCGGAACAGGTTGGCGCATACCGGCAGGTCCGCCCCATGAAAAGAGACAGAGTGTGGCGGTAAATCCAGATCAGTCCGATTGCGGCCCATCCGGCTGTTGAAAGCCTTCGGGTTTGATCCGGCTTATGATCGCAGGTTGAACACATCTAGGGGACTTACCTGGTATCAGGCCCACTGCTTGGCACCGCTTATGCGGCTGCGCCGTCGGCCTTTGTATCAGCCGCAGCTTGATCAAGCGCGCCCACAACTGCATCGAACGTTAGAAGCGTCGATGCGTGCCTGGCTTTATATTCACGAACGGGCAGCAAGAACTTCAGATCCTCAAACCGGCCAACCGGCGGCTCCCCACCTTCTTTCAACATGGCATGCATGGTTGTCTTTAAGGCCCGCAACTCTTCTTCAGTCGCGCCGACCACATGTTGCGCCAAAATGGACGACGATGCCTGACCGAGCGCGCAGGCTTTAACATCGTGCGCGAAATCCGTCACCACACCATCCGTGACGCACAAATCGACAACCACCGTCGACCCGCACAGCTTGGAATGCGCCTTGGACGTCCCGTCCGGATGCTCAAGCCGGCCAACGCGTGGAATGTTGCCGGCGAACTCCAGGATCTTTGCATTATAGATGTCGTCGAGCATTCTCGCCTCTTCGTGACAGCTAGTGAGCAGGTGCCGCATTGTCGGCACGCTTCTTTTATATATATAGATCAGACGCCACAGCATTTTCGCAAGGGGCAGAGTGGTCGCAGCCAGATGAAATGGTGCCGGATCGGCGCTTGACGCTGGCTTAACCCGCTCAGAAACTGTGCGTTCGCTTTTCGTGCGGAGTATGCTACATCTCCGCGCCCTTTTGATCGAGGCTCTTGATCTGAGCCAGAGCGGATGCCGTATGACGAGTGATAAGGGTAAAATCGCGAGGATCCCGATGGACGCTGTCCTAAAGCCGGTCGGAAAAACATTCGAACGTAAAACACCGGATCAACTTCAACGCCCGAGCCGTGAAGAGGCAGAGGCTGCTGTGCGGACCATCCTCGCCTGGACCGGTGACGACCCGGAACGCGAAGGATTGCTGGACACGCCCAAGCGTGTCGTGAAAGCAATCACACAGTTATATGGCGGATATTTTGAGGATCCGGCCGAGCATCTTGAGCGCACGTTTGAAGACGTCGGAGGATACCAGGACATCGTTCTTGTCCGCGGCATTCCATTCCACTCGCATTGCGAACACCATATGCTGCCGTTTGTCGGTGAAGCGCACATCGCGTATTACCCGGCAGAAGGTGTTGTTGGGCTTTCAAAGCTGGCGCGCGTTGTCGACATTTTTGCAAAGCGCTTGCAGACCCAGGAAAACCTGACGTCGCAAATCGCGTCTACCATCGACGACGCTTTGGCGCCGCGTGGCCTTGCCGTTATGATGGAAGCTGAACACCAATGCATGACAATGCGCGGTGTTCAAAAACCCGGTGTCTCCACGATCACCACGCAGTTCACCGGCATCTTCGAAGACGATCCGGCCGAACAAGCCAAGTTCATGACCTTGGTACGCGGATAATCATACCTATAATGGCCATCCAGATCCTTGGGTGGCCAAAATCGAGTTTACATGTCTGATTTAATTATTTCCGAACGCGCTGACAAAGCGACGGTCGAAGAAGGTGATCGGCTAATGCCGAAATTCGACCAGGACGGCCTGATTGCAGCTGTCGTGATCGACTTCAAAACATCTGAAGTCCTGATGGTCGGCTACATGAATGAAGAAGCCTTGAAACGCACCATCGAAACCGGAGAAGCCTGGTATTGGAGCCGGTCTCGTAAGGGCTTCTGGAAAAAGGGCGAAACATCCGGCCAGATCCAGAAGGTGCAGGAAATCCTCACCGATTGTGATCAGGATGCTCTGGTCGTGAAAGTGACCGTGGAAGGCAACGGTGCGACATGCCACGTCGGTTACCGGTCCTGCTTTTTCCGGAAGGTTGTCAACACATCAGATGGCACCGTCCGATTGGCAAACGTAGAAAAAGAGAAAGTCTACGATCCCAAGAAAGTTTACGGAAAGAATTAGAAAAACGGCTGACCAACGAGTCAGCCGTTTTGACTTAGCACGATGTCGTAGCTAGCAGCGTCAGGTCGTCGTGATGTAGCTGCGCATCTGCTCAGCTTCGTGTTCGACCTGGGCGATCTTGTGTTTCACGACGTCGCCGATGGAGATGACCCCAATCAGCTTGCCGTCTTCAACCACCGGCATGTGACGGAACCGGCCCCGGTTCATGCGCCCCATGACCTCATTAGCTGCATCCATCTCAGTGCAGGTCATCACATCCTTGGTCATGATTGATGATACTGGCTGAGATAACGCTGAAGCCCCCTGCAGACCGACAAGGCGCACCACGTCCCGCTCCGAGACAATGCCCTCGATATGCCGGTCTCCATCACAAAGCACCACGGCGCCGATCTTGTTCTTCGCCAGAATTTCAGCGATCTCACTCACCGGTGCGGACTTATCCGCCGTGATGGTGTCGTGGCCTTTCGTCTTCATGATTGCGGCAACGGTCATGTAAGCAAACCTCCCTTTGCATCCAAGGACCGGTCGCATCCGGCTCCCTGATCACCGCATCATGGCAAAAAAATATGGCAACGCAAAGCCTTGAGGATGCTCGTCACGAACCCCGCCGTTGCGGGACCGGATCAAAGAGTGGAAACAGAGCCAATCCGGCTACAAAACCGCCGATATGCGCTTGCCAGGCAATGGACCCTGCCTGCCCGCCGCTTGTCAGTCCGAAGAATATGTTCAATCCAAACCAAACGCCGACAAAGACCAAAACCTGCTGGTTCCGGAAACACTCGCTGAGCGGCTGCGCAGCTACAAAATAAGCACCTCGATCGGACCGGCGGAAAACTCCGAGCGGTCCGCCCATCTCAAAAACAAACCGGATAGCTGCCGCCATATGGCCTGATATGGCAGCTGACGCGCCAATCATGGGCGCAGATTCGCCCCAGTGCGTCGCGAGATGTGCAAACGCGCCGCCAACAGAGCATAGAGCAGAAAATGCCAGGAACCGCCCAAGTCCAAACCTGCGTACAACAGCGCTGCCGAAGATCGCCATCCAGAGCAGATTGAACGTCAGGTGCATGGCACCGCCATGCAGGAAACTATAACTGACAAAAGCCCAGATGCTGGACGCAAGGTCCATCGCCTGCAGACTGCTCAGCGCTGTATATTTCACCGGCCAGAATGCCAGGAAGTACAGCATCATGTTGTTCCAGCCAGTCGGGATGACAAAGGTCCGCACGACATGAATGGCGATCAGGGCAACGCTCAACCAGATAATCGCGGCCGGCAGATTGAGCGCCGGAGGCTCGGATGGGCGTTGCTCGCGCTCGCGCTGCTTGGTCTCTTCGTCGCGGCGCTTGCGCTCCTCATCAAACTGATAAACGTTCATGGAACCTCGCATCTCAATGTCCAGACTTTGTAGCCCGGCAACGGGACAAAACAAGGGCGCCGGTCAACAATCGCATACGCTTGCAGAAACATGGTGAACGCCATTGCGCTGGTTCGTTTTTGACCCTGCCCTTGTCAGCACATAACAAAACGCCGGCTATCAAAACGATAACCGGCGTTCGTTGAGCCCCCCGCAAAAGGTCGCGTCCCCACGCGCCAAATTGAGGTGTCTTGTTGCAATCGCCTCTTCGTTATCGGGTTCTTGTACGCCACTTTCGAAGTTTTTCGCGCTTACACGGGCTTAGGTTTTACCAACCACATGCCCTGAAGACGATCGGAATTTGCCAGCCACACTCTGCGCTGGCAAGCTTTACGAAGAATTAACCTTAACAAAGTGTTGCATGACGATTTTTTCATGCTTTCAGCGACTTGGCACACCCCCTGCTTAGTAGGAGGCAAACAAAAGGACGGATGACGGAGCGTCCCGTTTTGAAACAGTTACTGTCTTGAGACGAAACAGCGCTCCGGAGTGGGACGAAAGGCAAGTCAAATGAAACATGGCGTGACCCAGACACTATACTCCTATTGGGATTCTCTGCGCGGAGCTCGGCCCGCTCCGAACCGGAGCGAAATTGATCCGGGCGAAATCCGCGGTTTGCTTGGGGATACGTTCATCCTGGAGACCAATGGACCGAGTGATGTGCGTTACCGCCTTGCCGGGACGCGCCTCTGCTCTGCTCATTGCCGGGAACTGAAAGGCCGCAATTTTCTTCGGGGTTGGGATACCAAGGACCGTGAAGCACTGGAAAGCCTGATCGCAGCCATCACCGAAGACGGCGCTGCCGCGGTGGTTGGGATCAATGGGCATACGGAACGTGAACAGGAACTGCAGATGGAAATGCTGCTTGTTCCACTCAACGTTCCGGGTGAAGGCCGCATCCGGATACTTGGAAGCGCTGTCCCAATGGATAAGCCCTATTGGATAGGACTGCATCCGGTTTTGAGACAGTCCATCAGCAGCCTGCGGTTGGTGTGGCCGGATGAGCGTCCGTATTTCACTGGCGCAAGCCATTCAAATATCAATCCGATCATGCCCCGCTTCACAGCAGAAGACATGCCTATGCGTACCCCGGTTCTCCCCCAGGGTGCTGCAGTTCTTCCGCACGGAGCAGAACGGCAAGTTGGCCACCTGACAGTCTATTCCGGCGGCAAATCCTGACAGCCCGGTCAAAACCCTTAGTATTGGGCGATGTGTAGGGTACACTCTTACACATCGTTAACCCCATTGCACCTAAAGTGCTTGCGAGGATTGTCATGATTCTCTGCACGATCGGGGAAAGTGCGTTGCAAGACGCACAGGTTTGGACATTGCAGGCATGAGCGCCGGATTGGCAACAGCAGCACCAGAGGGAAGCAAATCGCTTCAAGTCACGGACCGCCGGCGCCATCAACGGGTTCAGGTAAATATACTTGGCCGCTTCATGCTTGAAGACCGCAGAGAGTATCCGTGCCAGGTGATCGACATGTCACCAGGTGGCATGGCAATGATCACCCCAGTTTCTGGCAAAGTCGGCGAACGCGTCGTTGCATACCTTGATCACCTCAGCCGCGTAGAGGGCCGGATTTCCCGGCTTATTGACGGCGGCTTTGCGGTCGAGCTGCGCAACACCGTGCGTAAGCGGGACAAGATCGCAAACGTTCTGACATGGCTCGCCAACCGCGATGAGCTGAACCTTCCTGAAGACCGCCGCCATGACCGCTTCGTTCCGAAAAACCAGATGACAAAGATGATCCTTCCAGACGGAACGGAACATGTCTGCCGGATTTTCGATGTGTCCCTCTCAGGTGCCGCGATAGCAACGGATATTCTGCCCGAGATGGGCGATCAAATTACGCTCGGCAAGATGCGGGCCCGTGTGGTCCGCCAGATAGAAGGCGGGATTGCGGTCGAGTTTGCTGCGGTTCAAAGCCGCGAGCTGCTCGAACACCACATTACGACGCCAGAATCCAAATAAATCGTCCTTTTCCTGAGTTTCACCCTTCAACTGCCGACGGCAGTTCCCGAGGATTGACGACAGTTGGCTTCTGTGAAGACGCGCAAGCTAGCGGTTAGATTTGTTCAGATCTCCGCCCGCGCGCAAGTCCGTACACTCGCCTCCTCCCAAAGCGACCAGCTGCGATAAACCTGGCCATAATCAGGTCTTCAAAACACTGGCCGAGTAGTTCCGGGCAGCCTCAACGCGTTTTTTTTCAACTTTTTTCAAGCTCCGAAACGGCTGAAAAAACGCAGTGTTTCGGAATCAGCAAGCCTGCCTCGACGAACTGACCTCCCATCGATTTATTTCCGGTTTTAAGGGGAACTATCACGAAATGAGCGACTTACAGAGGATCGATAAAATTTGACTCAAACTTTCCTCGAAATTGATTCAAATTCATTTCAAGTATTACTAAAATAAAAATCAAAATAAATTCAAATAATACTACAAGTTTATCACCTCAATTTCCGTGAAGTAAAAAACAGTAATGCATCGTGATGCCAGCCTTGGGGAGGGCGTTACGATGAAAACTCTTGGAAAATTTCTATCTACTACTGCAGTCTTGCTTGGACTCTTCGGACTAGCGCCAACCGCGCATGCCGATCCTGGCCGCTTTATGGACATGAAAACCGCGGTCAAAGCGCCAATCGGGCACCGGCAGTTTTGCCGTGACAACGGTTGGGCTTGCCAGAATGAACGCTACGAGCCGGTGGTTGTCAAACTGACCGAAAATCGGTGGAACGAGCTGATCGCAATCAACGCGGACGTCAATCGCCGAGTCCGCCCGATGACCGATGCCGACCTCTTTGGGAAAGAGGAGTATTGGACCTATCCTGTGGACGGATACGGTGATTGCGAGGAATACGTTCTTGAAAAACAACGTGTGCTTATAGAAGCCGGGTGGCCAAAAAGCGCTCTTTTGATCACGGTCGCAAAGGACATACAAAATGGTGGCCACGCTGTTCTGACTGTCCGAACGGACCACGGCGATATGATCCTGGATAATCAGATCGAAGCCGTGCTGCCCTGGTACTCCACACCTTATCGCTACATCAAACGGCAATCAGCAAGTTCACCGGTCAAATGGACCGGGATCTCGGATACGCGCGTGACGACAGTCAGCAGCATTTCGAACTAGTTCGGGAATTGGCCTGATTTTGGGCCGATAGGACGATCCGGTCGCGTCCCCACCCTCCCCATCCCTACCACGACCGGATCCAGGGAACCGGCCCGCCCCCGCAGGCCGGTTCCCGCTATTTTGGAACCTGAAAGCTTCAGCGGCGCAGAATAGATAGAAATGAGAGCCGGTATTGGGACTGATGGTATGGAAGACTGTTCAGACTTCGACCAGACCGGCCGCATACCGTTGCCAGTTGGCAACGTAACCGTCAGCTGATCTTCGAATATCCGCCGCAGCACTTTCTGGCAGCTCGCGAACGACCTTTCCAGGAACACCAACAACCAATGAGTTGTCAGGAATAACCTTCCCTTCGGCAATGAGAGCATTTGCGCCGATTATGCAGTTGGAACCGATCACGGCCCCATTCAGGACCGTAGCGCCCATCCCTATGAGGGAATTTTCGTTGATTATGCAGCCGTGCAAAATGACCTTGTGGCCGATGGTGCAGTTGGCTCCGACCGTGAGCGGATAGCCTGGATCCGCGTGAAACACACAGCCATCTTGAACATTGGACCGCTTGCCGATCCTGATTGGCTCTCTGTCCCCGCGCAAAACAGCGTCGAACCAAACGCTGCTTGCTTCTTCCAGATGCACGTCGCCGATCAGCGTTGCGGTCGGCGCAACCCAAGAGCGCCCAGCGTCCGGAACCTGCGGGCGCACTCCATCCAGTGAGTAGATCGGCATTGCTTACGCGTATCCGGCCACAATCAAGGCCACGTTCATGACCATCAGCCCGGAGCACATGCTCCACATGCCGGCGATGGTGGACGAAGCAACCAGCCAACCCAACGGACGGTTCTCAATACGCCGGCCGCGGATGGCATTGCGCATGATGATGAAGGGACCGGCAAAAACGCAGACGATCACCCCGGCTACAAACCCTAATGCTGTCGATTCCGGGAAGTTGAATTTCGGCGGTTGATTGGTCACCAGCTGATAGAGGCTTCCGAGCAAACCGGCGGCAACGAACCCCGCGCACGCAATGTATCCAACGATAAGTAAATCCGACATGGCCCCTGTTAACCTTCCGTTAACCCCTTCACTGAGAAAGTGATGAAGAAATTGTAAACGGTCAAGAGCAAACATCGTGCCGGTCTGGCCACGGGATAAAAACCTTCAGTTTTTAGTAAGTTACGCCGGATCGCACCAGTCCTGCGCTGAAACACGTGTCTCATTCTTGAACACTGTGTGCCAGCTTAGGTCATTAGAAAGGCACGGCACGTGATCAGGCCGACCCTGCCAGCACCGACCAATGCAAAGCCACTTAATTTCGCGATGCTGGCAACAGCCTTGTGTGTTCTGACCTTCGCGCATGTTGCCGAACGCGGATATCATTGGTTTATGCGTGCAGCCCCGCTATTCCAATCGACACCCCGACACGCTTTGGTGAGTGTCACGATGGGACCGGACCACTTTCAGATCCCGGCGGGCTACTTCAAATCCGCGACGCACCGCTTGTCGGCACAAGGCGAGGCAGATCGCTACCAGCAAGTCAGCTTGCTGATGACTTGGCCGGACCTCAGGATGCCCGGCGAAGACAAAGCCACGGCACAGCTCGGGACACCTCTGCCGCTTGTCCAAGTGGGTCTGGAGCATGATCCTTACCGGGAAACGCTCAGAACTCAGCTGGATCCTGTCTATAAGCGCCTTGCCCGCGGCGGTGCGCGGCCAACGACTGCGGGATTGAATATGTTGATGTTGTCTGCCCGAGCGGCGCAGAACCGGGATATCATCGTCTATGACCCCGAGGCCAAAAACGGTTTTATTGCCCGGTGCGTCAAGAAACGCAGCGGGGCAAAGGCGGTTTGCCATCGAACGGTCACGCCCGGCGGCGGCCGGCTGATCCGCTACCAGTTCGATCAAACCTTGCTTCCTAGTTGGCGCGAGCTTGATGCGGCGATCAAGGCGAAGGTTCGCGGCTTTCGCACCTAAAGACCCAACAAAAAAGCGGCCCGCTTGGGCCGCCTTTTAGAAACCTATCTGATGGGCCTTACACTTCGTCGAGATCGATCTCGAGAATGGCCATCTGGAAGTTCCAGCTCAGGTCTTCATCTTCGTCATCACGGAAGATAACACCGATGAATTCCTCACCGATATAGACCTCCGCGGAATCGTCCTTTTTCGGACGCGCCCGGACCTGCATGCTCGGTAAATCGAACTTTTTGCGCAGATAGGCTTCAAGCTTGCGGATTTCTTCGGGGTTCACGTGGCTCTCTCCTTGTCGTTCGCCAAATCCATCAGTCGTGGTGCGGACCCTACAAGAGAGCCGGGAAATGCCAAACCTTTTCGATCAGCTTTCCCCGTCTTCCTTCATACCGGCCGCCCCCTACTCACCCAGGAGCTGGTTCATGCTGCGGGCAGGCTCCGGACACCCGGCCTTCCCAACGATCTTCGCCGGAACACCTGCAACTGTGGTGTTCGCCGGAACATCGGTAAGAACAACAGAGCCGGATGCAATCCGGCTGCAATGCCCGATCTCCAGGTTGCCGAGCACGTTAGCGCCAGCACCAAGCAGAACGCCGTGCCGGATCTTCGGATGCCGGTCGCCGTCTTCCTTACCAGTACCGCCCAGCGTCACACCTTGCAGGATGGAGACGTCGTCCTCAATCACAGCCGTTCCGCCGACAACGATACCTGTGCCATGGTCAATAAAGATCCCGCGCCCGACCGGAACGGCTGGATGAATGTCGATCTGAAAAACTTCCGAGCAGCGGCTCTGCAGATAAAGAGCGAAGTCCTTGCGGCCCTTGCGCCAAAGCCAATTGGCCAGCCGGTGCGTTTGAAGGCCATGAAAGCCCTTGAAATAAAGAACCGGCTCAAGATAGCGGAAGCATGCCGGATCACGATCGAACACGGCGACGATGTCCACCCGGAAAATCTCGGCAAGCTCCGGCTCGTCCGCCAGCGCTTCCAGATAGGTCTGGCGAATAAGCGACGCTGAAACGATGTCCCGCCCGAGGCGGTCGCCGAGCCGGTGAACCACAGCTTCTTCCAGGCTGTCGTGATTTAGGACCGTCTCATAGACAAAGGACGACAAGGCTGGCTCTGCCGCCACCATCGCCTGGGCTTCGTCGCGCAACTGCTGCCAGACGGGATCGTGCTTCATCACGCGATCTTCGCCAGGTTGGCGTACCGGGGTCGACATGGACTGTCTCCTTTTCAAGCCCACTTCACATGGTCTTCTAAAATAGGCGCTGTGCGTGATATTCCAAACAAAACTTGCTCATATCAGATATCAATCACTCTAATGAATCGTTTTTTTACGATCAATAATCCGGCACCCGTCCTTTTGCCCAGCATCTGAGGTTCACATGACATCCGATCAATCTCCGTCTCAGTCCGAAGATACCAACCCATTCTTGCGTGTTTCCGGACAGATTGCCGAATTGATCCTGAATGCTCCGGACCGCAAAAATGCCCTGCCCCTTGCAGGCTGGGCCCGCATTCCCGAATTGCTCGAACCGCTCCGCGACAACGCCGGTCTGCGCGCCCTGATCGTGCGCGGCGCCGGCGGCAAGGCCTTTTGTGCGGGCGCGGACATTGCCGAATTCGAGGCCGTCAGATCAACGGCGGACAAGGCCGCCCATTATGATGCGGTCAATGTCGCAGCCTTCCGGGCCCTGAAGACACTCCCTGTTCCGGTCGTCGCGGCAATTGAAGGCCCATGCCTCGGGGGCGGCCTCGGATTGGCGCTGGCCTGCGATCTTCGCATTGCATCGGACACAGCCTTTTTCTCCATCCCGGCCGCCCGCCTTGGCCTCGCCTATCCGCCGGATGCGGTGGCGGACCTGATCGAGGCTGTGTCTCCGTCCAATGCGAAAAAGCTGCTGTTCACGGCTGAACGCCTATCCGCCGATAACGCCTTGCAAATTGGCCTCATCGATGAGGTTCACGAAGCTGGCGCACTGGATGACCGGATTTCCGAGTTGTGCCGCCACTTTGAACAAAACGCGCCGCTGTCCCTGAAAGCGGCCAAGACAACCATCAACCTCCTAGCATCGGCAAGTAGCGCAGCAGACTTGAGCGCCGCTCAATCGATGGCCCGCACCTGTGTCGACAGCGCCGACTACGCCGAAGGCTGCCGCGCCTTCCTGGAAAAACGGAAACCGGTTTTCAAGGGCAGATGAAGGAAGAATTCCAAAATTAGAACAGAATCTTGAAGAGGCTTTTTGATTCTATCCCGGAACAGAACTGGCACTGAATCGGTATTTGAGACGACGCCCACAACCGATTCAGAACACTGGCAGAATCAAGCAATCAGCGCTTCCGCTTTCAGGTCGGTGAGAAACTCTTCGACCGCTTGGGCGAAAACGTCATTCTTGTCGCCGGCAACCATATGGCCGGCGTCCTGAATGTCGGTGAACTTGGCATGGGGCACGCAGTCCAGAAATTCTTCCACGTGCGCCATGGACACCAGCTCGGAGTTCCGGCCGCGCAAGAGAAGCACGGGCACATTCAGGTTTTCCGCCGCTTCGATCATTCCGACCTGCACCCGTTTTGTGATTTCTTCGTCTGAATGTTCCCGCACCTTCAGGAACGCAGGGTCCCAATGCCAGCGATACCGGCCGTCAGAATGCAGGCGCAGATTTTTCGAAAGGCCCGACAGATCCTTGGGCCTTGAGCGGTTCGGCAAATACCGGGCGATGGCATCAGCGGCTTCTTCGACCGTGCCGAAACCTTCTTCCACCCTGTCGCCCATAAAACCGAGGATCTTGTAGACCCCATCCATATCGACACGTGGCGTAATGTCGACCAGAACAAGCGCGGCCTGATTTCCCGGCGCTTCTGTGCCTTCCGCCAGCATGCCGGCAAAACCGCCGAGCGACGCGCCGACCACAACGGGTTTGGCGCCATGCTTTGCAATCACCTGCCGGCAGAGCGCGACAAGATCCTGGGCGAAGTGGACAAACATGTAATTGCCGGACGGAACCCAGGCACTTTCTCCATGCCCCCGCTGGTCGACCGAAAAAACAACATGGCCAAGCGCTGCGATCCGTTCCGCCGCCGCCGCCCACGAATGACGCGTCTGCCCGCCGCCGTGCAGCAGGATCACAGGCTGACCGCCCGTTCCATATTGATCGGCAATCAGGGCGTTTTCCTCCGCCCCTTTGAATTCGATCCGTTTTGCGCTCATGTCTCCTCCCAATTTGCGCGCACAAGCTGGCGTAAAACCGCCGGTCAAGCGTCGACGTTGTTCAAAAACGCCAGAACCCCTTGCTTGTGAACCTTGTCTCCGACGGCCACCATGTGATCCCGCCCTGGGATCTCAAGCACGTCTGCATGCTGCATCAAGGCCGCCAATTTGTGCGGGGACCCGGCAATGTCATCGCGGGTTCCAACTGCCACCAGAACCGGCCGCTCGATGCGCGCAATATCTTCTTCGCTGATCTTCTGACGCGATGAGCGCATGCAGGCAGCAAGGGCCAGCCGGTCGGATTTGGTCTGTTCGGCGAACGCACGAAACGCCCGGCCCGTCCGGTCCGTGACGTCCTGCAGGCGGTCGGCCTCAAGCGCGGCGGCAATCGGCTCCGGGTCCCCCACCCCTTCGATCATGCCGTAGCCAAGCCCGCTGAAGATGGCCCGCTTGACCCGCTGTGGATGGCTAAGGGTCAAAAACGCACTGATACGCGCGCCCATCGAATAGCCTATGACATCGGTCTGCTCTATCCCAAGATGGTCGAGCAGTTTCCGGGCGTCTTCCGCCATGATCGGAGCACCGTAGGCCTCCGGGTCGTGGAATTTTTGACTGTCTCCATGGCCCCGGTTGTCGAGCGCGATTACGCGGCGGCCTTCCTTTACGAAAAGATCAACCCAGCCCGTGTTCTGCCAGTTGACCGCCTTGTTGGAGGCAAAGCCGTGGATCAACAGGATCGGATCCCCCTCACCTTCATCCAGATAGGCAATCTGAACACCATCCTGCTCAAAGACCGGCATAAAACTTCCTCTTACGTAAACGTAAAACCCAAATTTCAATCACTGTACTGAGAATGATCTCAATTGGCAAAGCCGGAATTCCACTGGGGTGGTAGCCACAAGTTGGTTGGTGACCGCGGCAAGGTTGCCCCTGTTCAACCGGGCATCAAATCGGTATGGTCCGGCCAAAAGAGCTTGGCGCAACCGCCACAAGAATTGAGGAAGTGATCATGGCAGATCAGGTCGTCCCGCATTTTCAGAACACCAGCGGCCACGATTCCATCGCGATCGGCGCAAAGGAATTCATGTGCATCGGCGCGCATCCGCCGTTCGATCACCCGCATGTCTTCCTCGACATGGGCAGCGAAAAAGAAGTCGTCTGCCCCTATTGCTCAACGCTTTACAAGTACGACGCCACACTGGCTCCGAACGAATCGTCACCTTCCGACTGCACCTGGGTGCCGGAAGCTGCGTGAAACTGCCTGATAGACCAGAGCTGTCATGAGCGAGACCGGCACACACCCCGCCCCGATCGTCATCGCCGGAGCAGGCATCGGCGGTTTGACCGCCGCTTTGACCTTGCGCCGGGCAGGTCATGAGATCGTGCTCATAGACAAGGCCAAGGCTCTGTCAGAAGTGGGAGCAGGCCTGCAGCTCTCCCCCAACGCGTGTTCGGTTCTCGACGGTTTTGGACTGCTTCAGGACCTTAAAGCGCTTGGCCATCAGCCGGACAATCTTCGGGTCTGGTCCGGCAAGACCGGAGATCAGATTTCCAAGGTCTGGCTCGGGTCTTATTTGCTCGAACGGCATGGCCAGCCCTTCATTGTGATCCACCGGGCGGATCTTCAGGGCACGCTTTTGAAAAAGGTCGAGGCGACCGACGGTATAACGTTGATGCTCGGGACCGCCCTCACCGATGCCAAAACGGGCGATGCCGGCAATCTGGTGTGCACATATCAAACCGGCGAAACCACCGGGACGCTCAACTGCAAGGCCCTCATCGGTGCAGACGGTGTTTGGTCAACGGTTCGCCGATTGATCCCGAACCACAAAAACGCACGCTTCAGCGGTCAGGTCGCTTACAGGTCGACGCTGCCGATCGACAAAGTCCCTGCCCAGTGGCGCAAGGATTCCGGGCTGTGGCTGCACAAGGACAGCCATCTGGTCCACTACCCGATCCGCAGCGGTGAGCAACTGAACATCGTCGCGCTGGCAACAGAAGACTGGCAGGACGAAACATGGTCGGCGCCAGCCGGCAAGGACGAACTCCTGCACCGTTTCAAGGACTGGCCTACGGACATCCGCAATCTGCTGAATGGGCCGGAACGCTGGTTGAAGTGGGCCTTGTGCACGGTCAAAGCCGACGGCCCCTGGACCCATGGTCAGATCGCCCTTCTCGGCGACGCTGCCCATGCAATGCTTCCTTATATGGCGCAGGGCGCGGCTATGGCGATCGAAGATGCCGCCGAGCTTGCGAACCATTTCCCGGTTGAAACAGAAAACACCGCAGCGGCTCTGAGAGCCTATGAGCGGACCCGCAAACCGCGCGCGGAACGCATTCAGGAAACCGGCTTCAAAAACGCAAAGACGTTTCACATGTCGGGTCTTCCAGCCACAGCCCGCGACATGGTGATGAAGTTTTCAAAACCGGAGAGCCTTGCTGCCCGCTTTGACTATGTTTACGGCTGGAAACCCAACCAAGCATTGCCTTCCTGACCGTCTTCCGCCGTCTTAATCATGAAACGCTCTAAGTTTCTGACGCAAAAGGTTGAGCCGGACCGCAAGCTGCGATAAAGCCAAGCATCCGGATCGAGGGAGCGCTGACATGACAGCTGATAAGGCCGATGACATTGTAACCGCTGCATTTCTTGTCATCGGCGATGAAATCCTGTCCGGACGCACCAAAGACAAGAATATCGGCTTTCTCGCTGACTATCTGACCGCTCTTGGCATCGACCTTAGCGAAGTTCGGATCGTGCCGGATGTTCAGGCTGAGATCGTCGGCGCTGTGAATGCCCTCCGGACGAAATACACCTATGTCTTCACCTCAGGTGGCATCGGGCCAACCCATGATGACATCACCGCCGAGGCCGTTGCTGCTGCGTTCGACGTGCCGCTGAATCTTGATCCCCGAGCCGTTGCGATCATGGAAAAGCACTATCCGCCGGGTCAGTTCACCCCTGCCCGCCAGCGCATGGCGCGGATCCCGGAAGGCGCGGATCTCATTGAAAACAAGGTGTCCAAGGCTCCCGGATTTCGGATTGGCAACGTCCATGTCATGGCCGGTGTTCCCGCGATCATGCAAGCCATGATGGATGCGGTCGCACCGACGCTGCAAACGGGCAAGAAGATGTTGTCTGAAACGGTTGCGGCAAACATGCCGGAGAGCCGGATTGCCGAACGCCTGGCCGCCATCCAGGACGCGCATCCTGAAACTCTGATTGGGTCCTATCCGAAAGCAACGGACGGAAAATTCACCACACAGATCGTTATTCGGTCCAGAGACGAAACCATTCTCGCAGCTGCAGCACAGGATGTGGCGCGCGCTGTTGATGATCTCTCTGGGTGACTTGAAGGAAAAGAAATGGAAAACCCTGCACAAGACAAAGCCTTCCCCGTATCCTGGGACATGTTCCACCGGGACTCGCGGGCCCTCGCCTGGCGCCTTTCAAGCGTGGGTGAATGGAAAGCAATCGTCTGCATCACCCGCGGTGGATTGGTCCCGGCCGGGATCGTGGCGCGCGAACTTGGCATCCGCACCATCGAGACTGTCTGCATCGCCTCTTATCACGACTATGACAGCCAGGGCCGTCTGGATGTCATCAAGCCGGTTGATCCGAAGGTCATCGACCTGGACGACGGCGAAGGCAGCGGCGTCCTCGTGATCGACGATCTGGTCGACACCGGGAAAACCATGAAAGTCGTCCGCGAAATGCTGCCAAAGGCACATTTTGCAACCGTCTATGCAAAGCCGGTCGGTGTTCCGATGGTCGACACATTTATCACAGAAGTGTCGCAAGACACCTGGATCTACTTCCCGTGGGACATGGGCTGGCAATTCCAGCCGCCGCTCTCAAAAGATACAGCGGGCTAATTTCGGGCTGCGCGCATCACAATACGCGGATTAACCTGAGTTCCATTCGACGGCTGGTTGACCGAGAGGTTCAACCGGCCGTTTATGTTTTTGGAAGCCTCACGATGATTCTCGCAAGGGCGGTACAGGATCCGGCATGCTGGACAGACGCACATTCTTGATTTCGGCGGCAGCGGCTATCGCAACTGGCTGTTCGGGCAACACGACCGCCAAACTGCCGCCCAAACCGAGCCTGACCAAGCCGGTCTCGACAGATTATGTGCAAATGTATGCGGCCAGACCGCAGGAGCGTTTTCCTGTTCCGGCAGTCGATATTTCCAAGATCGATCCGAAGTTTTACCGTCAGGTCGTTGACTACAACTCCTCCGCCCAACCCGGTTCCATCGTCGTGGAGACCCATGAGCGCTTCTTGTACCTGGCAATGGGAGATGGCAAGGCAATGCGTTATGGCGTCGGCATCGGGCGTGACGGCTTCGCCTGGGGCGGACGGGCGCGGATCGCCCGAAAAAAAGCCTGGCCGACCTGGACCCCGCCAACCGACATGATCAAACGCCAGCCGAAACTTGCCAAATACAAGAACGGCATGGACCCAGGGCTGGACAATCCCCTTGGCGCGCGGGCGCTTTACATATTTGAGGGTAACAAGGACACGCTTTACCGGATCCACGGCACATCAGAAACCTGGTCGATCGGCAAAGCCGCCTCTTCCGGCTGCGTCCGTATGCTTCAGCAGGACGTGATTGACCTTTATAATCGCGTGCCGGAGGGAACTCCAATTACAGTCTATCAGGTTTAAGGCCCAGACGGAGAGTCTCGATCAATCGTTGATCGCGACATCCTTTACGGCATCTATCCCGTCAAGGCGGACATCGCAGCCGATGGCATAGGCTTCAACACCCGCGGCCTTGGCCGTTTTGAAAGCCGCGGCATAGTTTGGATCAATGTCAGAGGCGAGGGAAAGCCTGTCGCAGTCAGGGCGCTGAATCAGAAACACCATCGCCGCCCGGTGACCTTCCGCAACCATATCTCCGAGTTCAACCAGATGCTTCGCACCGCGGGCTGTCACGCTGTCCGGAAATTCGGCTAAACCGGGTTCCCGCATCAGGTGCACGTTCTTCACTTCAACGTAAATCTTTGAGCCATCCGCCTTCTCCAGAAGAATGTCGATCCGGGAGTTTTTGCCGTATTTCACTTCCCGCCGCAGTGTCTCAAATTCCTTGAGCTCCAGGATACGGCCCGCCACCAAAGCTTCTTCTACCAGCTTGTTCGGATGGGCGGTGTTAATGCCAACCAACGCGCCGTCGGCTTCTATCACTTCCCAGGAGTATTTGAGTTTCCGCTTCGGATTGTCAGACAGTGACAACCAAACCCGGGATCCAGGCTCCTTCAGGCCCAGCATAGACCCCGGATTGGCGCAGTGGGCCGTAATCTCTTCGCCACTATCATCCAGAACGACATCCGCCAGAAACCGCTTATAGCGCTTGACGAGGCGCCCGATGGCAAGGGGGACAGAAAACTGCATGAAATAAGTTCCCGAAGTGATACGCAGACGAGCAGAGTGGCTTACTTCGACCAGAAATCCGGGTCGAGCAGAACCAAAACCGTGAACAGCTCCAAACGGCCGACAAGCATGGCAAAGGACAGGAGCCACTTGGCCCCGTCCGGCAATGGCGCGAAATGCCCTGCCGGTCCGATCATCGGTCCGAGCCCCGGACCAACGTTTCCAACAGACGTAGCCGCCGCCGAGATCGCGGTCACCAAGTCAAGATCGAAGAAGGACAAGGCAACGGTGATCACACCGACAGATCCCAGGTAGACCACCAGAAACGCCAAGACCGAGAAGGACAATTCCGGGGTCAGCCGCGTGCCTGCATATTCTTCCGACATGATCCGGTGCGGCCGAACCATCCGGCGCAAGTGGGCGCGAACCGTGCCGAAAAACACCAGAAACCGGAAAATCTTGATGCCGCCGGTCGTCGACCCGGTACATCCGCCAACAAACATCAGCAGGAAGCAGGTTCCGACAACCGGAGCACCCCATTGTTCGAAATCGCCCAGTGCGTAGCCGGTTCCGGTCACAATGGAAACCACCGTGAAGGTTGCCTTGACCAGGGCCTCGTCGAAATCAAAGTCCATCTTGACGCCAAGATGAACCGTGAGGGCCAGGGAAACGATCGCGAGAAATCCGAGCAGCACGCGGACCTGCGGATCCCGCCACAAAAGAAGCGGTTGCCCCCGGAGCGCCTGAATGATCAGCACAAACGGCATCGCGCCAATGATCATGAAGACGATGGCGACCCAGGCAGACGAATGGTTCTGGAAATACCCGAACGACAGGTCGTGGGTCGAGTACCCCCCCGTCGCGATCGTCGTCAGAGCGTGGTTGAAGGCATCGAAGAGCCCCATGCCTGTTGCCAGATACGCGGCGATACACAGAACGGTTAGAAACAGGTAGGCGAGCCCCAACAGCCGGATAAGCTCCACGGACCGGCTGACGATCTTTTCTGACCGGTCAGAGCTCTCACTTTGAAAGAGTTGCATCCCGCCAATGCGCAGGAACGGCAGCAACACGATGGCCATAACGATAATGCCAACGCCGCCCATCCATTGCATGATCGACCGCCAGACGAGCAACCCTGGCGGCAAACCATCCAGGCCAGTCAAAACAGTGGAGCCAGTCGTGGTAAATCCTGAGACTGCCTCAAACACGGCGTCTGCATAGCCGATCCCGAGCCAAAGGAAGGGCAACGCTCCAAATGCCGGTAGTGTTGCCCAGGCAAGCGTCGTCAAAATGAAGGTCTGCCGTGTGTCGAGACCTTCCTTAAGCGATCCGCCCATGGACAGCGACAACAGCATGCCGAACATACCGGTCAGCAAGGCAGAAAAGACGAACGCTTGCCAATCGGCATTCTTCTGCGCGACGTCGATGATCGCTGGGACGAGCATGGCGGTCGCAAGACCTACATACAAAAACCCAAGAACGTTCAAAACTGGTCTGAGTGAAATCAAGCGGAACGCACCCCAATGCCCATATCGCGCGCGCTCCGCAGAGACACACAATTCAACGTCCTAACGTTTTTCCGGACGATTTCCAATGCTTTGCAGCTCACTTCCCCCGGATGTTCTCTCCTACGTCGGGATCACATCACGTAATTCACTAGGGTTCTCTGATACCTACAATGCTTAGTTTAAAATTGGACCAATTGATTCAGATTTCTGTAGCAATTGCCCGGTAACCTTCGAGGGTATCTGTGTCGTGGGCTCGCACTGCGCGAATTTGACAAGGATAGCCGCCATTACAAGCTTTGGAATTCACTCGTTGGTGGTCCGGATCAGTCTGATACTTGGTGTCGCTGTCTTACTCAGCATCGGCCTTGTTTCCGGTATCAGCTATTTTGAAATTGCAAGGACGACTAAAGAAAATTCGACCATTCGCATTGACCGCGCGGCCAAGACCGCAGCGGCAGTGATCCGTTACGGCACGGACCGCGCAGTCGACCCCGTCAGCGACGAGGACGGCAAGCCGCAAGTCTTGACCTTGACCGCGCTTTACGAAGGCTCCTCAGAACTTCACCCAAATGACTTGTTTGATGAGCTCGTACTGGCGATCGGCAAGAGCAATCAGGGCGCGGCCAATATCTTCAGCTATTCAGAAAAGACTGGTTTGTTCGACCGGATTGCAACGACTTTCCGCAAGCCGGATGGCAGCATGCCACCACCGTTCTCTATCAAACCCGGACACCCCGCGTATTCAAACCTCGTTAACGGCGTTCCATTCATTGGGAACGTCCCTGTTCAAGGACGTCTGCGCCTTGCCTATTTGATGCCGATCGTCGACCGCGAAAGCGCCCTGAAGGGAGCAGCGGCTGTCGATGTCGGCTGGGCCGACGATCTGACGGTGGCGCAAAACCGGCTCAGCGCGCGCCTTTTCACAGCGGCTGCATTGGTACTCTTTGCCGTTATGCTGGTGGGCGGGATCTTGTTGCGCCAACAAATGCTGCCTTTGCGCCGTCTCGCAGCGGCCGCCCACAGACTAGCCTCGGGTGAACCTCAAGCTTCATTCCCTTGCGCGGACCGTCCGGACGAGATCGGCGACCTCGCGCATGGATTGGCCAGAGTGACCGAGCTTCAGGAACGGCTCCATAAGCTGGCTTATGTCGATCCGGTTACAACAGGCGGCAACCGCACGAAATACTTTGCAGATCTTGCAGACGCCCTCGAACGCGCAGCGTTAGACGACAAAAAGACGGCCCTTATTCAGCTGGACTTTATCGGCTTTGCCAAAATCAATGACACGTTTGGACAGAAGGCAGGTAACCGTGTCCTGATGCAAACCTACACCCGCCTCCGCCGCCTTTTGGGAGAAAGCGCAAAGGTCTCCAGAATTTCGGCCGATGACTTTTGTATTCTGCTTCCGCTTGATGAGCGCAGCGATCTAGCTGCTGACTTTGCAGCCGGTATCATTGACGCCCTGTCTGTGCCCTTCCAATTGGACGAAGGTGAAATCAGGGTCGATCCGCTCATTGGCATCGCGCTATTGCCCCAGGATGCCCACGATGTAGAAACCGCCCACCGGGTGGCTGGGATTGCTTTAAGGGCAGCCAAAGATGCGGCTCACCAACAGCATATGTTCTTCTCCGCGCCGCTCAATGACCGGGTTCAAAGCGAAATGCTCCTTGAAACCCGGCTCAGAACGGCGCTCGCTACAGGTCAATTGGAACTCCACTATCAGCCCCAAGTGAACCCTGCCAATGGCGACCTGATCGGTTTGGAGGCCCTCATTCGCTGGCCGGACGGGCAAGGCAACTGGATACCGCCTTGCGACTTCATTTCACTTGCAGAAAAGACCGGCCTGATCATCGATCTTGGTCACTTCGTGCTCGATGAAGCTTGCCGGCAGGCGGCACACTGGCTCACCGCCGGATTCGAGTTCGGGCATGTCTCGGTCAATGTGTCTCCGATAGAGTTTCAGCAACCGAACTTTGCGAGCAATGTCCGGAAGGTCCTGGAACGCTATCAGCTTCCCCCGCGCACTTTGTGTCTTGAAGTCACCGAGAACGTGTTTGTCGATACCAGCGAACGGCTTGTTCTTGATCTTCTGTTTGAACTTCAAACCATGGGGGTCTTGCTGTCACTGGATGACTTTGGGTCCGGATATTCGTCCTTGAGCTACCTGCACAAACTGCCTTTCCAGGAACTCAAGATTGATCGCGCATTTCTTCAAGATGCGGACCTCTACCCACAGAAGAAACAACTCTATCAAGCCATCGTCGGGTTGGGCAAAAGCCTTGGCCTCAGGGTCGTTGCTGAAGGCGCAGAGACTGAAGGCGAGTACTTGCTGACGGTGGGTTTGGAATGCGACAGCCTGCAGGGCTATTTCTGCGCCCGCCCGCTTCCGGCGAAAGACATTCCGGACTGCTGCCTCTCCATTAGTGAAGCACTGAACTCCGACCGGCTGCAATCTATACGTAAACGCGCTTGAAACCCGCGATGCAAGCGCATTCGCGCTACCTGACCTCGGGCTCGAATTCATGAAGACATCAGTTGCCGGTCTCTTTCATGGACAGAAGGAAATCCGCCTTTGCCTGATCAAGGCGCGGCAATTTCTGCTGGAGCCGGTTCCATGCATCAGTTTTTGTGCTGTTTTTCGAAAACGCGAGATAGATGTCTGACACGCCAACCGGCCGGGCAAAGGGAGCGACCGTGTCCAGATCGATCCGATGTGCTTCCTCAATCGTCATGAGATGCGGCGCAACAAAACCATCGAGACGTTCAAGATGCACCGCAGTCAGCAATTCCTCTAGGCTGTCACGTGAGGCGATCCGGGCCTTGCCACTCTCTTCCAGCGCCCGGAAATTTGGATGCATGCGCCCGCTTGCGATTTTTCCGATGGACAGACCGTGCAATTGGGTGACGTCACCGGTGAAATTGTAGGACGGGTTTTTCTTCGCGAAAATCATCATTTCAAATTGGGTGATTGGATTTGTTGGATAGTGGAGCCAATCCTCCCGCTCCGGTGTGTAGACCACCGGAAAAATCAGGTCCGCTGCGCCCTTGCGCACCTCGAGCTGAGCGCGGGGCCAGCTGGTTACTTCAAAATGGACCTGAACGTCAGATTCCGCTGCCGCCGTTTTGACCAGATCAACAAGCAGTCCGCGCGGCTCGTCATCCGGGCCGATTGAAAGATATGGCGGGGTTGAAAAGCCAACGATCAACAATCTGTTCTCGTCAGCAAGGCTTAACCCGCCAAACACCAGGGACAGCCACATTCCGGCAAGACATGCTGAAACCCGAAAAGCCAAAAAATCTGCTCCGCAACCGAGGGCTGAACGCCACCAATAGATACCGTAACGGAAATTTCGTTAATGCAAAACTGACAAGAGGACAAAAACAGAAGTAGACTTTTCCGGCACTTGGCCGTTTGAACACACTCTGGAAAGACGATCTCCCTGAAAACCGACCCAACGGCGACCAGCCACGACTACGAGAACATGCATCTCTTGGTTGATTGAGGTTCTGCAAGCCACGACAACGGCCGCAGTCTTACTGAGAATTGAAGGTCAGGAAGTTTTTTGGTGCAGCTGAGCGGCGCGATTTAGTCCTGCGCGCTAGTAAGCCGATGTCCGGTAGCACAACAGAGAATGGTGCGGGCGACGGGACTCGAACCCGTACAGCCTAGGGCCGAGGGATTTTAAGTCCCTTGTGTCTACCAGTTCCACCACGCCCGCAGTACCAACACCAAATCCCCTAGAGACTTTGCACCGTTTCTGCAAGCCAGCAGCGCAGTTTTCAAATGCTGTTTCTTTCCGGCCCTTTCACATCGGGGACTGGAAATTGCTACGTGCGGACTGTATGTGGACTTAAAGATCATGGTACGCTCCAACGTGCTGCAGCCGACAAGCTGCGCTGGGAGCCCAGAAGCGAGAACACAACTTTATGGTCACCTACATCGATGCCGCCGATGCCCCAATGAAAAACACGGGTCAGGTGCGCCTTTACGGACCTGAAGACTTTGATGGCATGATGAAAGCCGGGCAGCTGACGGCATCCTGCCTCGATGAGTTGGCCGATATGGTCAAACCGGGTGTGACCACACAAGAAATCGATGACTTCGTCTACCAGTACGGCATGGACCACAATGCCATACCGGCTACGCTGAACTATCGCGGCTACACAAAGTCCTCTTGCACGTCGATCAACCATGTCGTCTGTCATGGCATACCGAACAACAAGGCTTTGCGCGAAGGCGATATCGTCAACATCGACGTGACCTACATCCTGGACGGTTGGCACGGTGATTCCAGCAGGATGTATCCCGTCGGGCCGCTAAAGCGGGCTGCAGAACGCTTGATCGACGTAACCTACGAATCCTTGATGCGGGGCATTGAGGCGGCCAAACCGGGCAATACGACCGGTGATATCGGCGCGGCCATCCAGACTTATGTCGAGGCGCAACGCTGTTCTGTTGTCCGCGATTTCTGCGGTCATGGCCTTGGGCGGTTGTTCCATGATACGCCAAACATTTTGCACTATGGGCGCCCCGGCGAAGGCGTGGAACTGAAACCCGGCATGATTTTTACAATCGAACCGATGGTCAATCTCGGACGGCCGAACGTGAAGGTCTTGAGCGATGGCTGGACGGCTGTGACACGCGACCGCTCGTTATCTGCCCAGTTTGAACATTCTATTGGCATCACCGCGGACGGGTGTCAGAGTTTCACAACGTCACCCAAAGGTTTCCACAAACCAGGGCTGCCCAACGCCTAAGGAGGCTCATGAGCGAACCGGACGCCGGTTTCTCCGAAAAACCTTCGGCAGATACCGGTACAAAAGGACACCGCCAAAGACTGCGGGAACGGTTTCGTAAAACAGGTGAGAACAGTCTCGCCGACTATGAACTTCTGGAGTTTCTTTTATTCTCCGCCCTGCCCCGTCAGGACACCAAACCAATCGCCAAAGCCCTGTTGAAACGCTTTGGATCTTTTTCTGCCGCTTTGTCTGCGCCGCGCCCGAGATTGAAGGAAATCAAAGGCTTGTCAGACAACAGCATCGACACCCTGCACGCCATTCATGCGGCCATCGCCAGGTTCCATACCGCAGAACTGAGGGAACGGGAGCTGCTCGATTCCTGGTCCAAAGTGATGGACTATCTGCAAGCCCGCATGGCCATGTCCGAGGTCGAACAATTCCGGGTTCTCTTTCTCGACAAGAAGAACGGGCTGATTGCCGATGAACTGCAGCAAACCGGAACCGTTGACCATACGCCCGTCTATCCCCGAGAGGTTGTGCGTAGAGCTCTGGAACACGGTGCGACAGCAATCATTCTGGTCCACAACCATCCGTCAGGAGACCCCACGCCCTCGCGGGCAGACATCCAAATGACCCGGCAATTGGTCGACATCGCCAAGCCCCTTGGCATCGAGATTCACGACCACATAATCGTTGGCCTCAGATCTCAGGTGAGTTTCAAAGGATTACAACTCATTTAGGACTTGATCCAGCAGGCTAAAACGGATCCAAGGCCCTCTGTGCCAATCATTTTTTGGCGTGCATACAATTTACCTAAATACATTTTTTACCATCAATGTCGGTCAATCCTTAACTGTCTGTATCAATAATGCTTCTGTCAAACAGGGCCAGTCAATGCAGACCAAACTGAAGAATTCAGGTGGGCGTATCGCCAATGTCATCATCATACCGTTGGTGACACTGGTGTTTCTGTCCGTCGCCGGGATCTTCTTCCTCATGCACTGGTCGGCGCGCATCTCCGATGACAGCGCCCAGCAGTCACAGCTGCAACTGATCTCCGGAGCACTGCAACTGGTTTCCGACGATCTGGCACGCCAGCAATCCGGTGTCGCCACCTGGGATGCGGCTTTTCACATAACGAACGCGCCCAATCTGGATCAGGAGTGGGTGTTCGACAACATGACCCATTGGCTCTATGCCAACCACGGATTTACAAAATCAGCAGTGGTTGGAAAGGACTATGCCGTCAAGGCACTGTTTGCGCATGACCACAACAACAGTTGGCTCACACCGGACCTTCTCGCCCGTTTGAAGCCCGCCATTGCGAAAGTCCGCGCCCGCTATATCATCTCGTTCCGGAAGCTTCCCTCTGGACTTTACAGCTATGAACCGAGCCAACGGGATCAACGTTATTCGATCTTCGAAACCGGCGTTGTTTCAGTGAAGGGGGAACCGCATCTCTTTTCGGTTGCTGCAATTGCCCGGCAAATTCAGTCGGTAATTCCTAAGCGGGTTCCTCCGACGGTCATGATTAGCCTCGCGCCACTGCGCGGTGAAAAGATGTCTGAGATCATGCATATGACCAGGCTTGACGGCTTCATCCTTGCACAAAAACAGACTGACCGTGAGGGCATCGGCCAGCTGAGACTGCGCGGACCGACAGGAGCGCCCATCGGGGTCATTGCCTGGCAAGTGGACCGGCCGGGCACACAAATGCTGACACGGATCAATCCGTTCCTCGGGATGGCCGCCTTCATGATTACGGCGGTGGTAATCGCTGTAACGGCTTTCACCCGCCACATGACCAAGCGCCTTGCCGTCAGCGAAGCGCAGGCCGTGCATACGTCGCGCCACGACGCCTTGTCCGGTTTGCCCAACCGTGCCCATTTTCACCGGTTGTTGACGGATATGCTTCAGGACACCAACAGCCGGGGGCGGGAAACCGCTGTCATCTACATCGATCTCGATCACTTCAAAGATATCAACGATACGCTCGGTCACTCGGCTGGAGACATGGTCATCGTCGCCGTTGGCAAGCGTCTGACACACGTCTTGGGCGATAACGGCATTGTCGCGCGGATTAGCGGCGATGAATTCGCGATGGTGATTCCCAATTCCAAAAGTGACGAGTGGCTGGAATACATCCTCGATCAAATCCAGGATGAAATTTCCCAACCGATCAAAATCGGCGCCCGCGAATTGCATGCGAGCCTTTCTATTGGCGCGTCTGTTGCACCACGTGATGGCATCGACCCGGACGAGTTGCTGCGCAAGGCGGATATCGCCCTGTACGATGCAAAGGAAAATGGCCGGAACCGTCGCTCCTTCTTCGAAGCCAATATGGAAGACCATGTCCAGTCGAAGGACAAGCTCTCGCGCGAATTGCGGATGGCGCTGAAAAACGACGAACTCACTCTCGCCTACCAGCCGCAATCCGACACCGCGGCACAACGTATTGTGTCCGTGGAAGCGCTCGCCCGCTGGACCAAGGAGGACGGTACTGTCGTTTCTCCGGCGCAGTTCATTCCCGTTGCCGAAGAGACCGGTCTGATCAACGAACTCGGTCTTTGGGTTCTGAACAAGGCCTGCGCCAAGGCTCACGACTGGCCGGATGTGGTTATGTCGGTCAACGTGTCGCCCAATCAGTTCAAGCACCCACGTTTTGTCGAAAAGGTCATGGCGATTCTGGCCACAAACAACCTGGCACCTCAGCGCCTGGAAATCGAAGTCACGGAAAGCGTTTTTGCCGGCCGCAACGACACTGTTTTGAAGTCTCTGCGGCGCTTGAAGAACCTGGGCATCAAGGTCGCGCTGGATGACTTTGGCTCCGGCTACTCGAGCCTCAGCTACTTGCGCCGGTTCCCATTTGACACCTTGAAAGTGGATCGTGATTTCCTGTCTGACATGGACGGAAATCCGGAGGCAGAGGCCATCATCGTATCCATCATTCAGCTCGGCAAGGCCCTTGGAATGACGATCGTTGCCGAGGGAATCGAGACCATCGAGCAGATCCGTTTCCTCCAGGCCCACGGCTGTCATCGCATGCAGGGCTATTTCATTTCTCAGCCGCTCAATGAGACCGACCTTGCGAAGTTCCTTGAGGACTTCAAAAAGGAACATGGTGGCGATTTCGGACGCGAATTTGCGTTCAAGATGCGTGCAGCCGAAGTCTGACCACCTGTAACTTCAGGTTACCGGCGGCAGGCAGGCGTCCATTTTTTCCGAAAATTCGGAGAAACAGGAGAACGGCGCATGGTGTGCCTGACCCTCGGCAAGGTCTTGGCAGATCCTCAGACCCGATTGCCCATACTCAGACAGCACCCGGTCACGGAACCAGGCGCTGTGTTGCGAGGCCCGGCGGGCAGCCAACCTGCCATTGGTCTGCAGATAATCGAGATGGGCTTTGACCTGATCAATCAGCGCCTCCATCCCCTCTCCTGTTTGCGAAGAGACAAGACCCACAGGCACGATCCAGTTCTTTGATCCGGTGGGCGACAGCGTGAGTGCACCTTTGACATCAGCGGCTGCACGCCGTGCCGCAGCCCCCATATCAGCCTTGGTCACAGCGACCACATCCGGTAGTTCCATGATGCCGGCCTTCATGAATTGAAGACTGTCACCCGATCCTGGCTGAATACACAAAAGCACTGTGTCGGCAGCCTGTTTGAGGTCCCCCTCGGATTGACCGATCCCCACCGTCTCCACGATCACATGATCGAACGCAGCCCTCAACACTGCAATGGCGGCAACCGAATGATCAGACAACCCACCCAGGCGGTCGCGCGCGGCCATGGAGCGCACAAAAATCTGATCATCGTTAGGGTCTGTTTTCAGACGGGTCCGGTCTCCAAGGAGCGCACCGCCGGTAATTGCGGACGATGGGTCGACCGCAAGAACCGCAACACCGCCGCCAGCATCCCGAAAGGCACGGATGAGTGCATCGGTCAGCGTTGACTTGCCCACGCCCGGCGGGCCTGTCAGACCAAGGACATGGCCTTTGGCCTGAGCTGCAATCCGATCCAGAAATGCAGCCGTCTCCGGTTTATCGGTGTCCGTCTCGATCCGGGTGAGAACGCGGGATAAAACCCGTTTCCCCCCGGATCTTAACGCATCAACGTCCGGAAAAGGCTCAGGCATGATGCCGGCCCCTTTCACCAATGCGCTGCAAACGCCTGCTCATCAGTTCCCGGACGCCTTGCGCAGGGCAGCTTGTGCGGCGGCCAGACGCGCGATCGGCACCCGGTAAGGTGAACAGGACACATAGTCCAGATCGACGCTCTCGCAGAAGGTGATTGAGGAGGGATCACCGCCATGTTCACCGCAGATACCGAGCTTTATGTCAGGACGGGTGGACCGGCCACGTTCAACACCAATCTTGATCAACTCCCCAACACCTTCCGGATCCAGGGACACGAAAGGATCCTGCTCAAGGATGCCTTTCGTCTGATAGGTTCCGAGGAATGATGCCGCATCATCACGGGAGATCCCGAACGTGGTCTGCGTGAGATCGTTTGTGCCGAAGGAGAAGAACTCAGCGCTTTCAGCAATCTCCGCCGCCTTGAGCGCGGCGCGCGGCAACTCGACCATTGTGCCCACCTGATAGGTAAGCTCTGCCCCGGTTTCCTCAATGACGGCCTTGGCCATTGCCTCAATGCTGGACCGGACAAGATCCAGTTCCCCCTTGAGACCGACTAGCGGCACCATAATCTCCGGAACCACCGGAGCCCCCGTGGCCTTGGCTGCAGCGACCGCAGCTTCAAAGATCGCCCTTGCCTGCATTTCCGCGATTTCCGGATAAGACACCAGCAACCGGCAACCACGATGGCCGAGCATAGGGTTGAATTCTTCGAGCGACAGTGCGCGATCACGCAAAAGCTCTGGATCCGCACCCATCGCCGTCGCTACGTCCTTCAGTTCCTCATCCGTCTTTGGCAGGAACTCGTGAAGCGGCGGATCGAGAAGACGGATCGTAACCGGCAGGCCGTGCATGATTTCAAAGAGATCCGTGAAATCCTGACGTTGCATTGGAAGCAGCTTTGCAAGTGCCGCGCGGCGGCCTTCCTCAGTTTCTGCAAGGATCATTTCACGAACTGCAAGGATGCGATCACCCTCAAAGAACATATGCTCAGTACGGCAGAGACCAATCCCTTCAGCGCCGAATTCACGCGCGACCTTGGCGTCCTGCGGCGTTTCCGCATTGGTCCGGACAGTCATCCGGCGGCCGCGATCCGCCCAGCCCATCAGCGTTCCGAAGTCGCCGGAAAGCGTCGGCTGCAGCATCGCGACTTCGCCTGCCAGGATTTGACCGGTGGCGCCATCAATCGTGATGATATCGCCTTCTTTGAGCTGCCGGCCGCCCACATTGATAACCTGATTGCGATAGTCAATCCGCAGCCCACCGGCTCCGGCCACACAGGGTTTGCCCATACCACGCGCAACAACAGCGGCGTGGCTGGTCATTCCGCCGCGGCTCGTCAAAATGCCCTCAGCGGCATGCATGCCGTGGATGTCTTCCGGGCTGGTCTCAACACGTACGAGGATCACCTTCCGGCCGTCACCCTTGGCTTGTTCTGCGGCATCTGAGGTGAACACGATTGCACCCGATGCCGCACCCGGAGAGGCCGGCAACCCGGTCGACAGGATGTCACGCTCAGCCTTCGGATCGATAGTCGGGTGCAACAGCTGATCAAGTGCGCCGGGCTCGACACGGAACACAGCTTCTTCTTCTTCCAGCATGCCTTCTGCGACCATATCGACAGCGATCTTCAGCGCCGCCTTGGCGGTCCGCTTGCCCGCGCGGGTCTGCAGCATCCAGAGCTTGCCTTGCTCAATTGTGAATTCCAGATCCTGCATGTCCTTGTAGTGGCGTTCCAGCCTGGTGCAATAAGACCGGAACTCCGCAAAAGCCTCCGGCATCAGAGCTTCAAGCGACGGATTGGAAGATCCCGCTTCAACGCGGGCCTTTTCGGTAATGTCTTGTGGTGTCCGGATACCGGCCACAACGTCTTCGCCCTGCGCGTTCACAAGGAACTCGCCATAAAGGCTGTTCTCGCCGGTGGACGGATTACGGGTGAAGGCAACGCCGGTGGCGGAATTCTCACCCATGTTGCCGAACACCATCGCCTGAACGTTCACGGCAGTGCCCCAGGAGGCCGGCAGATCGTGCAAACGGCGGTAGGTGACAGCACGCGGTGTCATCCAGGAACTGAAAACGGCACCAATAGCCCCCCAAAGTTGCTCTTGCGGGTCCTGCGGAAAGGGTTTGCCGAGTTCCGCTTCAACCAGCGCCTTGAACTTCTCGATGATGCCCTGCCAGGCCTCTGCGGTGATTTCTGTATCCAGAGTGAGGTCGTTGCGTTCCTTGTATTCCTCAAGGATGTCCTCGAACTCGTGATTGTCGACGCCGAGAACCACATCGGAATACATCTGAATGAAGCGGCGGTAGCTGTCATAAGCAAACCGAGCGTCACCGGATTCGCGGGCAATCGCTTCCACGGTGCCGTCGCTGAGGCCCAGGTTGAGGACCGTGTCCATCATTCCAGGCATTGACGCGCGGGCACCGGAGCGAACAGACACCAGAAGCGGCCGGTCAGGATCGCCGAACTTCCGGCCGGTTGTTTCTCCAACCTTATCCATTGCCGCGGCCACCTCATCTGCGAGCGCCGGCGGATAGGACTTCTCGTTGTCGTAATAATAGGTGCAGACTTCGGTGGTGATCGTGAATCCGGGCGGCACCGGCAGACCGAGGCTGCTCATCTCAGCAAGGTTCGCCCCCTTACCACCGAGCAGGTTGCGCATGTCTGCTGCGCCTTCTGCAGAACCATTGCCGAACCCGTAGACCCACTTGGTCATATTCCAATTCCTCCGCATGGTGCCGGGAGTACTTTCGCCCCCGCCTGATATTGCACCGCACATACCTGCTACGGCGTTGAAACAGCATCAAGCCCTTTTTACCGGAAACGCGCCCTTTTAAGTCGTTAGTCTATGTTTTTCCGACGCAGGGCAAATGCGAAAGGATTTAAACCCTCAGAAAGTTATCCCCCTCACCTTGCCGCTCAGCCTTAATAGCGCCATTGTCGGTTTTCATACAGATGCGTCCCCCGTCACGGGAGCAATCAATTCTGCGAGGACCAATGACACAGTTGACCGGCGCCATTTCGAAGTCGATCCGAAAGCCGCTCAAATTGAAACTTCTGGCTCTTGCGAGCGCTGCTGCTCTGCTTCCGGCGACTGTTCTTGCGGACACAAATGCACAAGACGGCATTCCAAGAACGCTTGGAACTCCCGCCGAACTTCCCTTTACTTTGTCTGGCAGCTATCTTTCCGGGCGTCTCGCAGGCTTTCAAAAAGACTTTGCGCAAGCTGCTGCTTTTTACGAAGAAACCCTTGCCGCAGACCCATCCAATCCGATGTTGCTGGAGCGGACTTTTCTTCTGAAGCTCGCAAATGGTGATGTGGATGATGCGATCCGCTATGCCGCCGATCTCGATCGAGGCGTTCAGCGGAACTTCCTGGCACAGCTCGTCTTGGGCGCAAAGGATGTGCGCGACGGTAACTATGGCGCCGCAATCGAACTGCTGAAGGAGGGCCGGAATGGTCCGCTGGCTCAGCTTTCCGTCGGGATCGCGCGCGCTTGGGCCTATTACGGCGCTGGCCAGATCGACGAAGCAGCCGAGACCATCGACAACCTCCGCGGCCCGGAGTGGTTCGATGTCTTCAAGGAAACCCACAAGGCGCATCTTCTGTTTACAGCCGGCCGGAACGAAGCTGCACTTGAGGCTATCGAAAAAGCCTATGAGATGGATCAAGGGGCAATCCGCGTCGTTGATGCCCACGCCCGCCTCCTCGCAGCCAATGGCCGCCAGCAGGATGCGCTGAAGGCGCTTGATCAGTTCGACCGGCAATACCGGGGCCATCCGCAATTGGACCGGACCCGTGAGATGATTGTATCAGGCGCTGTCATCCCGCCGACTGTTAGCGACCCGTCTGTCGGCATGGCCGAGATCCTATACGGACTGGGCGCCGTGATCGGCCGTGATGGCGGAGAGGAATTGTCTACCTCCTACCTTCAGCTGGCACTTTATCTTGATCCAGCTGCAGAATATGCAGCGGTTGCGCTCGGCAACGTCTTTGAGCGGATGGATCAGCCTGACCGTGCCATCGAAGCCTTGATGATGGTGCCTGACGACAGTGCCTTGAAGCGGGAAGCCGAGATTCAGGTCGGGCTGAATTTCAATGCTCTCGATCAGGTGGACGAAGCCCGCGCTCATTTGGCGGCGCTCATCGAAAACGACCCGGGTGACTTGGAAGCCGGGATTGCACTCGGCAATGTCCTGCGGTCTCACGAACTCTACGAGGAAGCCGAACAGGTTTATTCTGCATCCATCGACACGATTGAGACTCTAGAACAGCCGCATTGGCTGATCCTTTATTTCCGAGGCATCAGCCGGGAGCGCCTGGACAAATGGGACGAAGCTGAAGCCGATTTCCGCAAAGCGCTTGAGCTGGAAGAAGAGCAGCCTCTTGTCCTGAACTACTTAGGCTATTCCCTCGTGGATCAGGGCCTGAAACTCGATGAAGCGCTTCAGATGATCAAGACGGCCGTCGAACTGCGTCCGACTGATGGTTACATCGTCGACAGCCTGGGCTGGGTCTACTACCGGCTTGGCCGCTATGAGGAAGCTGTCACGGAGCTGGAACGCGCGATCGAACTGCGGCCAGCTGATCCGGTGATCAACGACCATTTGGGCGACGCCTACTGGAAGGTTGGCCGGCGTAACGAGGCGCGGTTTCAGTGGAACCATGCCCGGGATCTTGACCCAGAAGACGATGAACTTCCCAAAATTCTCGACAAGATCGAGAACGGCTTGCCGGACCCAGCGAACACGGACGCTGCGAACGCCGCCAATGACAACAACGGCGGCTGACCGGACTAATCATGCCAGACCACCAGCAAACGGCTGTCCGGGCAGAACTCGCCCGGGCCAAAGTGAACCTTGCCCTTCACATCACCGGTCAACGCAATGACGGCTATCATTTGTTGGAGTCGCTCGTTGCTTTTCCGCAGATCGGTGACCGGATTGCTCTTGAGCCGTCCGAGAAGCTGGAGCTGGACATAGACGGCCCGTTTGCCCGGGAACTGGATCTAGCTGGAGACAACAACCTAGTCTTGCGCGCAGTCCGGGGATTTGCCGAAAGGGCAAAGATCGACGTCCCGTCCGTCAAAATCACTTTGACCAAACGGCTGCCTGTAGCGTCCGGAATTGGGGGCGGGTCAAGCGATGCTGCGACCACGCTCCGCCTTTTGGAGGACGTGACCGGTGTTTATTTGAGCGATGCTGATCTTCATGAACTCGCCGCATCGCTCGGCGCAGATGTTCCGGTTTGCCTCACCCCCGAACCGCAAGTGATGCGGGGGATCGGCGAAGACCTCGCTGCTGCCCCACTCCTGCCTGCTTGCGGCATTGTTCTTGTCAATCCGAAGGTCACCCTCGAAACGCCGGACGTCTTCGGAGCCCTGGACAAAAAAAACAATCCGCAGCTGGCAAAAATGCCGGATGCGTTTGATGATATTGCCGCGTTAATCGCCTATTTGACGAACAGCCGCAATGACTTGCAAACGCCTGCCATGTCGGCATGTGGCGCGATCGGTGAGGTATTGAATTTCCTGCAAGGGGACAGCCGGATCCTCTTTTCACGAATGTCCGGTTCCGGCGCGACTTGTTTTGGCCTCTGTGCTCCAACGGAAATGCGCGCGATTGAAACCGATCTGCGCACCGCGCATCCCGATTGGTGGATCGCCTCTGGACCGCTGAGCTAAGGGAAGTGCCTCTCACAAATTAAAACGGCGCCCCAAAAGGACGCCGGATTAGTTCAGCAACAAGCCTGTAGAGCAACTACCGCCTTTTGCGGTCAACCGGGCGTCAGACTTCGCTGCCTTTACGCTCCGCTGCATACGCAAAGCCTGACAAGCAATGAAGCCAACGAACCGCAACACGCTTTAGCTTACACGCGCGATGCAGAACGCCACGGCATCTGCGAGAGCGTCCGTGTGAGCACACGCAGGCAATTGATCCAACGCTTTGAGGGCATTGTCGCCATAGGTCCGGGCCCGCTGAACGGTTTCCGCAATAGCGTCGAATTTTTTCAGGAGCTCGATGGCCTCGGCGAGATCATCATCCGTGACATTGTCGCCTTCCATACAGCGCTTCCAGAAGGCCCGATCCTGATCGGTGCCGCGCGCGACTGCAAGTACCACCGGCAGAGTGATCTTGCCCTCCCGGAAATCGTCTCCAACATCCTTGCCGAGATCCGCGGATGAGCCACCATAATCGAGTGCATCGTCCACCATCTGGAATGCGTAGCCAAGCTCTAGGCCGTAAGTTCGTGCAGCTTTGCGCATCACGTCATTTTGGCCGGCGATTTCCGGACCGACTTCGGCTGCAGCAGCAAACAGTGCTGCGGTCTTCGCCTCAATGACCCTCAAATACTCGGCTTCTGTCGTCTCGATGTTTTTCGACGCACCGAGCTGAAGCACTTCCCCTTCAGCGATAATGGCCGATGCCTCAGACAGAATGCGCAGTGCTTCCAGAGAGCCGGTGTCGACCATCATCTTGAACGCCTGGCCCAGGAGATAATCCCCCACCAGAACACTCGCCTGATTGCCCCAAAGCTTGCGGGCCGCAAGTTTGCCCCGGCGCATGTCGCTCTCGTCGACGACATCGTCATGAAGCAGCGTTGCTGTGTGCATGAACTCCACGCTGGCCGCGAGGATCACATGACCACTGCCTTGGTATCCGAACATGTCGGCAAAGGCGAGCGTCAGCATCGGACGCAAACGCTTGCCGCCAGAAGAAATCAGATGCTTTGCTATTTCCGGGATCAGATCCACATTGGACCCGGCCTTGGAAAGGATCAGTTCATTCACGTCCGCCATGCCGGGCGCCACCAGGTCCACGAGAGGCTGGATGCTTGCGCGAGGCGTTTCATTGTCAGACAAGGTTGCGACCACGGCCACTGACGGCACTCCTGTTACGATTTGTGCGGACAATATGGCGCGAATGTCTCCGGGGCAAGCCGCCTATCCGTTGACAAACTGTTGAAATGCCACAATCAGCATATTTTGCTGTAAAGCAGTTCCATGGAGAGCG
The DNA here is from genome assembly GCF_000158095.2 of Roseibium alexandrii DFL-11. Lineage (NCBI taxonomy): Bacteria > Pseudomonadati > Pseudomonadota > Alphaproteobacteria > Hyphomicrobiales > Stappiaceae > Roseibium > Roseibium alexandrii. The sequence continues at coordinate 401,191 of NZ_CM011002.1, read as the reverse complement.
TCCGGCAGCAGCGCGGGACAAAACCGGCAAGGGTCAGATTTATAATGGAAGAACTTGTAAGAACAAACGAACCTGTCCTGATCTCGTTTCTGGAATCGCTGCTTGGAGAGGCTGATATCAAGCATTTTGTCGCAGACGGCAATATGAGCATTCTGGAGGGCTCACTCGCCATGATTCCACGTAGGATTCTGGTCGACAGTGATCAGATCGAAAAAGCACGCATGCTCGTACGCGAAGCGGGATTGGAACACGAGTTGCGTCTTGAAGGCGAATGACGGCGGATATGACGGGCCAAAACCACCCCTCCAGCTCGGACAAGGATGTGGAGATTACCAGGGATGCCTTTTTGGGCGGCAAAGTCTATGTGCACCAGCCCAAACATGGCCGCCACCGCGCGGGACTTGATGCGGTTTACCTCGCCGCGGCTTTGCCCGATGGCCTGAGCGGTCACATTGTGGATCTCGGCGCAGGTGTCGGGACAGCGGGTTTTTGCGCAGCTGCCCGCTTGCCGGAGATTTCGGTCACCGCGGTAGAGCTCGATCAGACGGTCCTTGATCTTGCGCGGGAAGGTCTCACCGATCCTGCCAATAGCGCATTTGCCGACCGTATCCACCTCCTGGAAGCTGATATCACGGCCAAGGGACGTATGCGCCATGCAGCGGGACTTAAGTCCAGCATGGCTGATCACGTCATCATGAACCCGCCTTATTATGAGGCGAACCGGTTCCGCGCCTCGCCCAAGACGGCCCGTGCCGGAGCACATATGCTCGATGAGCGGGGCCTGGAACCCTGGGTAAAAACTGCAACTGACATTGTGAAAGTTGGCGGCACACTGACCATCATCTTTCGCGCAGACGGCTTAAGTGAAATTCTGAACGTCCTCTCTGGCCGGTTCGGTGCGATTGACGTGATCCCCCTGCGGCCACGTCCTGATGCAGCGGCAACACGTGTTCTGGTCCGGGCAGTGCGGGCGAGCAAAGCGCCGCTCACACTGCTGCCAGGCTTCGTTCTTCACGACGGTCCCGGCAACGAATTCACACCGGAGGCAAAAACCATCTTGCGGGATGGTCGCGGGCTCGGCATTCCGCTCCGCCGCTGACGGCTGACGCTCTAGTGCATCACGAATTCACCGTCGGCGTACCGAAATTCCGCTGGCTCGATCAGGTTCTGATGCGCAACGCGGACCGCATGGATCCGGCCCTCGATCTCCCGTTCCCAGAACGTTAAAAAACGGGTCAGCTCAGGGAATTTCGGTGCCAAATCCTCTGTCTGCCACAAGAAGGACTGCAACAACCTTGGGTGATCCGGCATCCGGTAGAGTATTTCCGCGGTCAGCAAACCGTATCCGAGCAACCGTTTTTCAAAGTCTGAATCAACTGTCATGCCACGTATTCCTTTCTCCTTAAGAAAAGTGTCGCAGCTAACAGGTTAACCAATTCTATGAAGGGGTGACAATTAGGCGAATTCTTGAGCTTTGGCAGCAAACTCAAATGAGTGCTAACAATTCACAAGATTTCCCGCTTAAAAATTGTCATTTTGCTTGGATGGACGTCAGATAGCCCAAAAAGGCATCAATGTCACCCGGCTCGAAGGCAATTTCTGGCATGTTTTCGTGCGCAGTGACGATGCCTTCAGCGAGGCTTTCTTCAAGACTATCCAGTGGATAAAGGCTGGAGAGCTCCCTGAACGGCGGCGCGCCTTCCAGGGCGCTTTCATCGTCAGCTGCCACAGCATGGCAGGCGGCACAATGGATCTCCGCTATTTCGCGGCCGCTCGCAAGACTGGCCGGATCCGTCGGATATATGCCACTGGCTGCAAGAGCCGGTCCGCTCAAGATACAAGCAATCAAGCCTGTCCAAAAAAGCGCATTGGTTCGCAAAACGAGTCTCCCTTCCCTCACTTGCGAATCTTATACGCGGCAGGTCAGGCTTGCGCCATACGCAGCTTTACTCTGCTGCAGCGGTCACTTCAGAACCAGCAAAAGCAAAGCCCTCATCTTCCCAACCGGTCAGACCGCCAATCATGATCTTTACGGGACGGCCGAGTTCTGCGAGCTTCACAGCAGCCCGATCTGCTCCGTTGCAATGTGGCCCAGCGCAATACGTCACAAAAACCGTGTCCTCTGGCCAATCCGTCATGCGCTCTGCCGTGATGTTCCGATGCGGCAAATGCAACGCCCCTGGAATATGCTTCCTTGCAAAGGTCTCGGCCGATCCGACGACGTGAAGAAGCACAAAGTCCACGCGGCCAGAGGCAAGGGCGTCTGCGACATCCGCGCAGTCCGTTTCAAAGCTAAGGCGTGCCGAAAAGTGACGGGCAGCGTCCGGGGAAGATGCTGGCGGGATATCGGTCACAAAACTCATGACTGGGCTCCTGTCTGTGTTGTTTGACCGGACCATAGCCAAAGGGTTTTCGACTGGCGTTTGGCAAGAAAGACAATTAACGTAAAAATCATGCCAAATACGGATCTTGCCTTTCAATCTCCGGCCAACGCACCCAACAAGCGCGTGGTCGCCCTTGCGTATGACGGCTTATGCCTATTCGAATTCGGCATTTGCTGCGAGCTCTTTGGCCTAAAACGACCGGAGATGGGAGAGGATTGGTACAGTTTTGAGGTGGCCAGCCTTGATCCGGGACAACCACTGAGGGCCTCTAATGGTGTCCGGGTGGAAGTGGATGGCGGTCTGGACCTCTTGAAAGAGGCAGGAACAATTCTCATTCCCGGCTGGTCCGGCATCAATGATCCGATCCCCGGGCGATTGCGAGATGCTCTTTGCCAGGCGCATGCCAACGGCGCGCGTTTGCTGTCGATTTGTTCGGGCGTCTTTGTGCTTGCTGCAACTGGCCTTCTAGAAGGCAAGCAAGTGACGACACATTGGCGGTATAGCGAGGCCTTGTCGGCGCGGTACCCGGATCTCGTGACCGTCCCCAATGTCCTTTATACCGACAACGGCCAGATCCTGACATCGGCCGGAAGTGCTGCAGGAATTGACCTCTGCCTTCATCTCATCCGCCGCGACTTTGGCCCATCAGCTGCAAACAGCGTGGCGCGGCGGCTTGTCGTTCCGCCCCACCGGGAAGGCGGACAGGCACAGTTCGTCGACACCAGTGTTCAGGTACCAAATGAAGCAAACCGCTTCGGCCCGTTGTTCGACTACCTGCGCGCAAATCTTTCAGGAAATCATACGATCAAGAGCCTCGCCGCACGGTCAGGCATGAGCGAACGGACATTTCTGCGCCGGTTTGAAAGTGCAACGGGAACGACCCCTGCCCGCTGGGTTACGCGTGTACGGCTTCAAAAGGCCAAGGACTTGCTCGAAGAAAGCGGTCTCTCAATCGACAAGATTGCAGATCAGACCGGGTTTGGGACGGCTGCTACAATGCGCCACCACTTCCGGGAAATGCTTGGCACTTCGCCGACCCGCCACAGGCGCCTGTTCCAAAGTACCAGCAAACAGACCTAGGCTCCGCCACCTGTTCGTTTATATATAGTCCAAAATCAATCACTCCTGGGAGCCGTTCATGCCGCAATCTGCCATTCCAGCGACGATCGACGAAACGCTCCAGTTGATGGACGAGGCCGGCTATGTTGCCGACCGGTCCCTTGCCACGGTTCTGCACCTTGCGCTGAAAATGAAACGTCCCTTGTTTCTAGAAGGCGAAGCAGGTGTCGGGAAGACCGAGATCGCAAAAGTGTTGTCATCAACACTTGGCCGCGACCTTATTCGCCTGCAATGTTACGAAGGGCTCGACATTGCGTCCGCGGTGTACGAGTGGAACTACCCGGCACAGATGGTTGAGATCCGGGTCGCGGAAGCCTCCGGCGATACCGAGCACTCCGAGCTTTCAAAGTCCATCTTCGATGAAAAATTCCTAATCAAGCGCCCGGTCCTTCAGGCCCTTGAGCCGTCTCTGAACGGCGCTCCAGTGTTTCTCATCGACGAACTGGACAGGGCGGACGAAGCCTTTGAAGCATTCCTTTTGGAAGTGCTCGCCGACAATCAGGTGTCCATTCCGGAGCTTGGCACCGTCAAGGCCGAGGAACCGCCGATCGTCATCATCACGACCAACCGGACCCGGGAAATCCACGACGCGCTTAAGCGCCGCTGTCTGTATCATTGGGTGGATTATCCAGACGCGGAGCGCGAACTGGAAATCGTCCGCCGCAAGGTGCCCGGCGCCTCCGAACGCCTGGCCGGTGAAGTTGTTGCCTTTGTCCAAAAGCTGCGCACGGAAGAAGACCTCTTCAAGCAGCCCGGTGTGGCAGAAACCCTTGACTGGGCCACCGCCCTTTCGGAGCTGAATGAAATCGCCCTTGATCCGGACATGGCCTCCGACACGCTCGGCGTTCTTCTGAAGTATCAGGACGACATCGAACGGGTCCGCGGCTCGAAGGTCCGGCAGATGATCGACGACATTCGCAAGGACGAACCGCGTCCCCAGTCCATGCCGGCCCTTTGAGCCAAGGCCGCGCCTCCATGACCGCAATCCGTTCCCGCATTACAGACAACATCGTTTATTTCGCCCGCACGCTGCGCAAGGCTGGCGTGCCGGTTGGCCCGGCTTCCGTGGTCGATGCGGTTCAGGCCGTCGAAGTGTCGGGCATCGGCAATCGCGATGATCTCTACTGGACCCTGCATGCCGTTTTTGTGCGCAAGCGGGAACATCGCATCCTGTTTGATGAAGCGTTCCGGGTCTACTGGCAAAGCCGGGGCTTGATCGAAAAGATGCTGGCGATCCTGTCACCTGTTGCTCCACCGAGAGGTGCACCCGAAAAGCCCAAGGCGGGGCAGACACGGGTTGCCCAGGCGTTTCAGGCCAACAAGGAACGGGTCGCGGAAGAAACCCGGCCGGAAATCGAGGTTGATGCCAAATTCACGGTGTCGGGCAAGGAACTCCTCCAGAGCAAAGACTTTGCCCAGATGACCGCCGAGGAGATCAATGACGCCAAAAAGGCGCTCGCCTCAATGGCGCTCACCATGGACAAAATCCGGCTCCGCAGGCTGGTCCCTGCACACTCTGGAAAGGTGGACCCGCGCCGCACCTTGCGGGCGTCGATGCGGGCCGGCGGGGATATCATTGACCTGAAGTTCCGCCAACCAGCCGAAAAGCGCCCACCGTTGGTCGCGCTCTGCGACATTTCCGGTTCCATGAGCCAATATTCACGCCTGCTTCTGCATTTCCTCCATGCGGTCACCGCCGAACGACGGGACGTGCATACATTCCTGTTCGGAACACGGTTGAGCAATGTTACGCGTCAATTGCGGATGAAGGATCCGGACGAAGCGCTGGAAGCGTGTTCTGAAGGGGTTCAGGATTGGTCCGGCGGCACGCGCATCGCCTCGGCTCTTCATGACTTCAACCGGCATTGGTCCCGGCGGGTCCTCTCCGGCAAACCGACCGTGTTGTTGATCACCGACGGTCTTGAGCGCGATTCCGATGAGGATCTGGCGCGCGAGATGGACCGGCTGCACCGGTCTTGCCGCCGCCTGATCTGGCTTAATCCGCTTCTGCGGTTCGAAGGCTTTGAAGCCAAGGCCAAGGGTATCCGGGCCATGCTCCCGCATGTCGATGAATTCCGGGCGGTGCACAGCCTTGAGGCCGTCGCGGACCTTGTCAGCGCACTAACGGGCAAACAGTCAGACAGCAAATCCGCAAATCCCAAGTCTTGGCTAAAGCGCCAGAGCTAAAAAAACCGCCGGCTCCGGTTGGGGCACACGGAACCAGCGGCATTTCGAGGAGGATCGTGCCGATCCGCGCATCACTATATTTTCATAGTTTCGAAAATATATGCGACACGCTGTCCCAAGGCTGCCCTGATCAGAAAAACAACTTCCAAACCAAGGGAAGAAGGGTCGCTGTTGCGAGGGCATTAAGCCCCATAGCGAGACCGGAAAATGCACCCGCCAATTCGCTGACTTGCAGCGCACGGGCTGTCCCAATGCCGTGTGACGCAGTACCGATGGCCAATCCGCGAGCGGCCATGTCCTTTACTCCCATCAGGTTCAATAGTAACGGACCAAGAGCAGCCCCAGTGATCCCGGTCAGGATCACCAGAACCGCCGTCAGCGACGGCAATCCACCCAGCTGTTCACTGATCCCCATCGCAACCGGCGCAGTCACCGACTTTGGCGCAAGGGACACCAGTGTTTCCTTGCTGGCCCCAAACAGAGCGGCAATGCCGACAGCACTGATGGCCGCCGTGAGAGACCCGGCAAGCAAACTGGCCAGAATCGCAATCGATGAGCGGCGGACCCGCTCAAGCTGCCGATAAAGTGGCAAAGCCAACGCCACTGTTGCGGGCCCCAACATGAAATGAACGAACTGGGCCCCTTCGAAATAGACCGAATATTGGGTATCGGTGACAAGCAGCAGGCTGACCAACAACACAACGGCGATCAGCACCGGATTGAGAAGCGGGTTAAATCCCGCACGCCGATAGATCCAGAAACCGACCTGATAGGCGACAAGGGTCAATGTCAGCGCCAGGAGCGGACTGGCGGAGAGATAAACCCAGATTTCCCGAAGTTCGCCCTCCATTATTCGGCCTCGCTGTCAGCAGCATCCGCAGTCCGCGACAAAAGGCGCATCACCACCGCTGTGACAGCAATTGTTGCAAGCGTGCTGCCGATCAGTGCCAGGGTTATGGCAAGCCCTTCTTCACCGATCAGAGTAATATGCAGCATGACGCCGACGCCGGCAGGAACGAACAAAAGGGAGAGGTTGGTCAAAAACGCATCGCCGACCGTTGCTAGTTCATCCGGGATACCGCCCTTGATCAGCAAGCCTGCCAGCAACAGAACCATACCGATCACCGGACCTGGGATCGGCAGTCCGCTCGCGACCGTGATCAGCTCACCAATGAGCTGACACGCCAAAATGACAGTCAGATAAAAAAGCATATGCGCCCCCAATGCCTTGCATGAAGGCACTACAGTGGCTTGGCGCTGGGAACCTGGCAAGGGCGCCTTCCAAGGAAGGTGACTTCACCCACGGAACGAAAGTGCCAGTCACGGCAACGCTATCACCGGCGTGCGGACCTGCACACGGCGGAACAAATCCTGGATATCGTGATTGGCCATCCGGATACAGCCATAGGAGACCGCACGCCCGATCGAGCCAGGACGGTTGGTGCCATGAATTGCGTAGTTGCCGTTTGACAGGGTCATGGCAGCGACGCCCATCGGGTTGTTTGGAGCACCTCCGCGGATCACGGTAGGAAGATGCGGGAAGTCCCGGCGCACTTCCGGCGACGGTGACCAGTCCGGCTTGATGTATTTCGCCGTGATCTGCGCCTGCCCTGTCCAGGACTTCTGACGTTTTCCGACGGCCACTTTGTAACGGATCGCCTGGCGTCCGTTCAGCACCAAATAAAGCCGCCGTTCGGAGTTCTTGATCACAATTGTGCCCGGCCGAAATTGATGGCCGGAAAAACCAACCACTTCTGCAGCTTGCGCTTTTTCTAAAGTCAAAGCGGCTGCAACGAACACAGCAAAGGCGAATAGCAAAGAAATGATACGCATCACACACCCAATCCTTAACGCTTGTTAAGAGTTTATGCATGAGCGCGGATGCGGCAAGTGGCACTTCAGAATACTTCAAACCATGGTGAACGGCGTTGTCTGTAAAGGAAACAAGCCAATCTGCTGTCCCATATCCGACGTAATGGTTTTGGTCACGAGAGGAGGCTTTGATGACAGGAAACACTGCGCGGCACATGTGCCGCTCACAGTCTTGGTGGAAACGTTTTCTTGCGTCGGTCAATCTCAGTTTTCTGGTTGGGCTTTCCCTTCTTGTCATGAGCACCGCTGACAGCCGGGCAGATATCTTGTCGGGCCGTTACATCCTGCCACCCCAAGCCGTGGATACTCAGTTCTCCGTCAGGGTATTGGGTGGCCAACCTGTCAAAGGCCGGTTTGGTACGGTCAAAGGCGAAATGGTTTTAAACGCGCAACGGCCGGAATCCAGCCGTGTTCGCGTCACTGTCGACCTCCGAAGTGTTGAGACCAATAATGACCGGGTCACGGGTTTCCTAAAAAGCTCTGCAATGTTCAATGTGTCGGAGTTTCCGACAGCAGAGTTCGAGAGTTATTCAGTGCGTTTGATTGGCGAGACAACTGCACAGGTTGAAGGGTTTCTTACCCTACGAGGAACCCGGCAACGCACCTCTTTGGAGGTCGAGCTTCGACCGGCCGGAAACAGTCAGAACATCGCCGTTGAGGCCAATGGCGGTTTTTTCCGGAGCCTTTACGGCATGGACGCGGGGCTACCGATTTATGCCGACAAAGTGCGCTTGCAGATTAAGGGCACCGGGAAGAGAAGTTAGCGCTGGACCGGTTTGGCGGACTTCCATTCATAGATGACAAACTGCGGAACGCTGCTGTCGCCATTGTCATCAAAGCTGATGTCGCCCAGGATTGTCGGGAAAGCCTGTTCATCCATTACTTTTGTCACCGCCGCAAAGTCTGGTGCGCCGGCCGCTTCTACCGCTTCGGCCCAGGCTTCGACCGCAGCATAAGCGGCAAGCGCATAGCGCTCAGCAATTTCTTCGCGGCTTTCCAATGCCGCAATGACCTTGGCGACCGTTTGCAGGCTGCGAGGATCTAGCGGGTAAGAGAAAGTTGTGCCCTCACCTGCCTCGCCCGCAACGTCCCAGAAGGCTTGCGTCATCAGGGTATCGCCCCCAACCAGAACAGCTTCGACCCCAAGCCTCTGCATCTCCAGTTTGATCAAACCTGCTTCAGGATGATAACCGCCAATGAAAACGACCTCGGCGCCTTCCAAAGCCAAACGAGAGACGAGAATGCGGTAATCATTCAGGCCCGCGTCAAATCCCTCATAGAGCGTTTCGGTGACGCCATTTTGGTTGAGAACAATCCGCACAGCATCGGTCAGCCCTTTGCCATAGGCGGTCTTATCATGAAGCAGTGCGATGTCTTGTCCAGCAAATTCATCTGCAAGGTATTGCCCGAGAACACGTGGCTGTTCATCATCTCGTGGCGCCAAACGGTAGATGCCGGGTCCGGGCCGCTCGTCAGTGAATTTCGTCAGCGTTGTGGCCGGAGAGATCTGCACAATCCCGGCGTTTGAGTAGATCTCACTTGCCGGTATGGACGCGCTGAAACAAACGTGCCCCACCACCATCGACACTTCGCGGCCGATCAACTGGTTGGCAACCGCTTTGGCCTGGGTTTCGTCACAGCCATCATCGACGATGTCCAGCACCAGGGGTTCGCCCAGAACACCGCCTGCCATATTGATATCGACGACCGCTTGTTCGGCCCCAGCCCTGATTTGCTGACCCAAGTCCTCAAACTGGCCTTTCATGGGGCCGGCCACCGCGATATGGATCTCGGCAGCAGCGCTTAACGGCCAGCTGAAGAGGGTTATTGCCATCATGCCCGCCAAGCCATGGATAATCTTCATTCTATTCTCCAGATCCATCCCTTGAGCGGCGCCGTAGGAACCTTGGTCATATGAAATCAATCGAAAGTTCCGAAAATTGCAAGGCTCGATTGGGTTTGATAGGCACACGCAACGACATATAACAAGATAACGACCGGATGCCATATCCGGACCATGGAGCAATGACCGCATGGCGACTTCAACCGGGATAGATCCCGCCGCCCAAAGCCTGACACTCGACAGCCAGACGTTTCGCGAAGCGATGAGCCGCATCGCCACTGCTGTTCATATCGTCACAACCGACGGTGACGCCGGCAGGGCGGGCGGAACAGTGTCAGCCGCTTGTTCGGTCAGCGATGACCCTGCCAGCATCCTGATTTGCCTCAACCGGCAATCCCGCCTTCACACTGCCGTCCTGAAAAACCGCTGCTTCTGCCTCAACACCCTCTCAGATGATCATCAAGAAATGTCTGATGTATTTGCCGGCCGCGAAAGCGCGGATATGAGCGGACGATTTACGCATGGCTCCTGGACAAACCTGGCGACCGGTTGCCCTGCCCTCGACACGGCACGGCTCAGCATCGATTGCGAAATTTTTTCCGTGTCCGAAGTCGGCACACACTCGATTGTCGTTGGCACCGTCACAGATTTGCGTATGACGGATCCCGGAAAGTCTTTGATCTATGTGCGCAGGGGTTACAAAAGTCTCGACACCTGAGCCCGGTCGGCGCAAACTCAAAGCTCTGCCTTTATTGAGTTTTCGCTGAAAGATTTTTGATGACCGGTCCCAGAAACCTGATTACCGATGTGCCCGGCTTGAAGGTCGGAAATGCGTCCGACCCGGACCTGAAATCCGGCGCAACCGTACTTGTGCCCGATGAGCCTGCGGTTACTTCCGTGGCCATCCAGGGCGGTGCACCGGGAACCCGGGAAATTGCGCTTTTGGAGCCCGAGCAAACCGTCGAAAAAATCGATGCGATTGTCCTCGCCGGGGGATCGGCTTTCGGTCTTGATGCCGGTGCGGGTGTACAGGGACGGCTTGCAGAATTGGGCTATGGCTATCAAGTTGGCCCGGTCCGCGTGCCAATTGTGCCGACAGCGATCCTTTTTGACCTCCTGAACGGCGGCAACAAGAGCTGGGGTCAAATGGCACCTTACCGGGATCTTGGCCGCGCGGCGCTCGATTCCATCGGCCATGATTTTGTTCTTGGCTCCAATGGCGCCGGTATGGGCGCCACAACTGCAAACCTCAAAGGAGGCCTCGGATCGGCGTCTGTGGTCCTGGAGAATGGTGTCACCATTGGCGCGATTGTTGCCGTGAATGCGCTTGGCCGCGCAACCATGGGCGAAACCCCGCATTTTTGGGCAGCGCCCTTTGAGGTCGGTAACGAATTTGGCGGACGCGGCATAACGCCAACACTGCCAGCCGACTGCACCACGGTCCGCACGAAGCTGGACGCGCTCGAAGCGGGGGCCAACACGACCATTGCAGCCGTTGCCACCGATGCGATTTTGACGAAGGGCGAAGCCAAACGCCTTGCAGTCATGGCACATGACGGCTTGGCCCGCGCGCTTTGGCCGGCACACACACCGCTCGACGGCGACCTTGTGTTCGCTTTGTCGACGGGGCAGCGCAAGCTGGAAAACGGCCTGGAGGACATGGTGCAAATGGGCGCTGCAGCCGCATCGTGCCTCGCTAGGGCAATTGCGCGTGGGATCTATCATGCAACACCAGCGGATGGCGACACGCTGCCCACATGGCAAGAGCGTTTCGGGGGCTAAGACCGCCTCCCAGTTTTAAAAATCTAAGCCGAGGATTTGCACGTACGCAAGGCATGTGAAACACACCATAGGCTTTGCAATATGTCCCTGTCTTTTTCCAATCTTGTAAGAAAGACGATCTTCCTGTTTGCGCTGACGTTTCTTGTGTTTGCCGGTTTTACTGCGCCACCAGCGCAGGCTGCGAAACCGCTGGTTCTTGAGGAGTTTTTCCGCGGCAAGACCGTTGGCAAAGGCGTGTTTGAGAGCAAGTTTACTGGCGTATACCGGCCGTTCACGGTGTATCTGACCGGGACTTGGAACCCGAAGACCCAAATGTTCCGTCTGCGCGAAGACTTTGTTTATGACGACGGCGAGCGGGACACCAAGACCTGGTTCTTCGAAAAGGTTGGCGACGGCCGGTATGTCGGCCAAAGATCTGATGTGATCGCGCCAACCCTGGTTGAGACTGGTGCAGATGGAGCCTTGCGATTTTCTTACATCGCCGACGTTCCGCTGGAAAATGGTTCAATCCTATTGCGCTTTACCGATACCCTTACCCAGACCGATCGGCGGACTGTTCGCAACACTGCCGATGTCACGAAAGGTGGTTTCAAGGTCGGAACAGTCGATCTGACGTTCAAACGGTGAGGCCGGATTATCGTCCGCCTTTGTCTTGAAAGCTCCACGCAAGTTTGATTGAGTTCCCTAACGGTACATCTGGGGGAGCGCCATGATAAACTGTTTCAGCTTTCTACGTTTGGGGTCGCTGATTGCATTAGCGATGCTGGTACTTTTTCTCGTCCCAGCATCGCCCAACGCGATGGAGACCCGGCTTTCAGATGAACTTGAGGAGATCCTGCGCGAGCCTTTTACCGGAGACTTTGATGCGATTGCAGAACGCGGTTATCTCCGCGTTCTCGTGCCATTTTCTAAAACGTTTTATTTCATCGACAACGGCGTTCAGCGCGGGACCGCTGTCGATATGACAGCCGAACTTGGCAAATTTCTGGAAAAGAAACACGGAAAGAAAGTTCGAAGTGGCCAGCTAGTCATGATGCCGACACCACGCGACGCACTGTTCCAAGATCTCGCTGAAGGCCGGGGTGATATAGCGATTGGCAATCTCACGATCACGTCGGAACGCCAAAAACTAATTAACTTTACAACACCCATATTCAAAGGCGTTCGGGAAGTTCCTCTGACAACGACAGCCGGTCCCGATCTGCGTTCCCCGGACGCCCTATCCGGATTGGAGATCCACGTCCGACCGTCGTCCAGCTATCACGACAGCCTCCTCGCCTTGAACAAGAAGTTCGAAACAGACGGCAAAGCACCCGTCAAAATCGTCACCGCCGATGAAAAGCTGGAAGATGAGGACCTGATCGATCTGGTGAAAGCCGGCGGTATCGGCATGATCATTATTGATGAACATAAGGCAGATTTTTGGATGCAGATCGTGGATGGGTTGAAGATCCATCCGGACGCCGCCGTGCGGACAGATGCAGAGATCGCCTTTGCTGTCCGCCCGAAAGCACCTGATTTGCTCAAAGAGATGAACGCGTTTGCCAAGACCGTTGAAAAGGGGACGCTTCTTGGCAACATAATCCTCAAGCGGTACCTCAAGGAGACTAAATTCCTCAAAGACCTTAATGATGAGAACCGCCGGGAGCAATTCGACAAACTGGCCGCAGTCTTTGAAAAATATGGTCAGCAATTTGACATTGATTGGCTTCTGATCGCTGCACAGGCCTATCAGGAAAGCCAGTTCAAACAGTCCGCTCGAAGCAACGCCGGCGCTGTCGGTGTCATGCAGATCAAGCCGACGACTGCAGCTGGGAATCCGATCAATATCAAAGGAGTTGAGAAGGATGCCGATACGAATGTGCATGCCGGGGTAAAATACCTGCGCTACCTGGCGGATCAGTATTTTTCTGATCTGAAAGATGATCCGGCCAATCAGACCTTTTTTGCGCTTGCAGCTTACAATGCCGGACCGAGCCGATTCAAAAAGCTGCGAGCGGAAGCTGAAAAACAGGGCTACGACCCGAATTTGTGGTTCGGAAATGTCGAGTGGATCGTCGGCAAACACATCAGCCGGGAACCGGTGCGTTATGTCGGCAATATCTACAAGTATTACGTAGTGTTTACCCAGGAGCAGAAGCGGTATCAGAACTCTCCTGAGGCCCAGAAAAAGGGCGACTAGGCTCAAGTCTTCAGCGGTAAAGAGAGAGAGACCGGTGCGCAGGCAGCGCCACCGGTCTTGTCGTTTAGCAGACTGTTAGCAGCCACTGCATTGGCAGCGGATGGCCCTCAAATCATAACGCACCTCCGAGTTGTGCGGCCCTGCGGATCATCTTGGCACGTGCCTGTTCTGTTGAGCCCTGGATCGGCGCAAACCAGGAATAGTTCTTCATCTTCAAGCCGCAGAAATCGAGGATTTGCATCTTGGTTTGCTTCTTGATGCCCTGACCATAAATGAACTTAAAGTACCAATGCGGGGTATCTGAAGTGACGAGAACCTCAGACGTTCGGCCAGCCATCAATTTCTCCGGGAGTGCTTTGCCCGATACAAATTTATAAGCCTTACCCGGCAGCAGAATACGATCAATCAACCCTTTCAGTTTGGCTGGCATCCCTCCCCACCAGAGAGGGTGAGCCAAGACGAAATGGTCGCACCACTCAAGAGTGTCCCAAAATGTCTCAAGGTCTTCTTCCCACTCTTTTGTAGATGCTTCGGACGCTGATCCCAGATCCGGGTCAAAAGACAAGTCTGCCAGATGCACCATGCGCACGTCATGCCCGGACTTCTTGGCCGCATCTGCATAGGTTTGTGCAAGCGCACCGCAAAAACTGCCCTTTGCCGGATGGCCATCCAGCACGAGTATTTTCTTCGACATAATTGAAACTCCAAAACCGGTCGGTAAAACGCACCGGCTCTTAAAAATTGACCACGGTCATTAATTGCCGCAAGTATGGTACAAGGTCAAGCAATAAATTGACCGCGGTCATTTTCAGAAGATGTCATGGCGATAGAAACCAAATCCCGCAAGCCTCAAGCACGCACCGCCCTCACCCGCGCCCGGATCCTGGAGGCGGCAGCGCACCTGTCAAAAAAGAAGTCCTTGGAAGAGATGACCGCAGAAGCGATCGCTCGAGAGGCAGGTGTTGCCAAAGGGACCATATTCGCTCATTTCGGCGATATGGATGGCCTTCTCTCCTACCTGCTGTTGGGCGAGTTAGAGAAACTTCGGGAAGCCGCCGACAAAAACGACAAGCTTTCGGCTCAAGACTTGGCAGATCCGGTTGCTGCACTTGTCCACCGGATGATGGCGCTCATTGCGGTCATAACCGAGAGCCAGACCATGCTGCGCGTGTTTCTGGAAAACATCGGCGCAACCAAGGGCCACTGCGCTCCCGAATTTATCGAACAGCTCGATGCACTTGACGAGAAGTTGCTGCAGTTTTTGGGGTTTTGGCAATCGTCCGACGACATCAGTCCAAAGCTCCGATCAGATCGTTCACCACAAGAGATGCTCGACGGTTTGATCGCTTTTGTGATTCATGGAGCAATTATTTTCCGATCGCATCAGCTGACGGACCTAAAGGAGTTGCAATCCCGCCTCGAGCGGCACGTAGAGGCTTTTCTGGTCAGGCCTTGAAGGGTCTTACTCAGCCTCCGGCATTTCGCCGGGCCATGTCACGACGTGATTTTCGTATTCTTCCAGCTCCATTCCATCTTCGGACACGGTGCGGTTTTGAACGGATACCCCTGCCAAGTGTACGGTTTCCGGATCGCCGGACACCATCGGATGCCACCAGTAGAGATCCGCGCCTTCCCGAACGAGACGGTATCCGCAAGTCGGCGGAAGCCATGTCAGAGTGTTTACTTCAGATGGTGTGAGTTGAATGCAATCCGGAACGGTCGCGGCCCGGTTTTCGTAGTCCTTGCAGCGGCAGGACGTACCATCCAGAAGCGTGCAGGCAACATCGGTCCAGACAATATCGCCTGTATCCCAGTCCTCCAGTTTGTTGAGGCAACACCGGGCGCAGCCATCGCAGAGAGATTCCCATTCTGCGTCGGTCATCTCCTCAAGCGACTTGGTTTTCCAGAACGGAAGCCCGCCGTCCTTATCCACTGAATTGCCAGACCCCATTGGGTTGCTCTCTCCTGCGCGCCCTTGATTTGATCCGTGCGCCTATCACGCATACGGGCCTCCAGCAACAACGATGGGTCAGAAGCGCCCCGGCGATGCCAAATCAAATAAGATTTATCCCATTCCCGAAGCATTTCCGCCGTTGTCTTCAGTTTTCACTGTAGTAAAAACGGGTTACGTTGAAAAAGCTGTTGAAGCGCGGAGATTCTGCAAGCTTGGCATCCGATCCAGACACAAAAGAAGGCAATGCCCAGCCGCGGCCCGGTATCGGACAACGGATCCGGCGCTTTCTGCTTTCGATCGACTCCATGGTCGATACAGCTCTTTGGCGGTCCTGGTCGATTATCCGCCGAAGCTGGGAAGCCTATGACGGGTTCTTGCGCAGATTTCGCGCAAAAGGGATCTGGCGTGGGCTCTCCGAGGTCACATCCGATGGCCTGACCTACGGAACAATCGGTTTTGTTGTCGTTCTGGCCTTCGCACAACCGGCCATCGAAGCGACCCGCTATGCGGATTGGAAGACGACCGACGACTTTGCCGTCACCTTTCTCGACCGCTTCGGACAGGAAATCGGCCGGCGCGGCATCGTTTTGAACGACAGCGTGCCGCTGGAAGAAATCCCCGACTCCCTCGTTAAGGCGACCCTTGCCACAGAAGACCGCCGCTTCTTCATGCATTTCGGCATTGATTTTGTCGGCACGTTCCGGGCCATGGTGGAGAACGCCCGCGCTGGCGGGGTTGTCCAAGGCGGCTCAACGCTGACCCAGCAGCTTGCCAAAAACCTGTTCCTGTCCAACGAGCGCAGTCTCAGCCGCAAGATCAAGGAAGCCTATCTCGCGCTCTGGCTTGAGGCGAACCTGTCCAAACAGGAAATCCTCAAGCTTTATCTCGACCGCGCCTACATGGGTGGCGGTGTTTTCGGGGTGACCGCAGCGGCTGAGTTCTATTTCAACAAGAACGTTCGCGAGCTGACCCTGGCCGAAAGTGCCATGCTTGCCGGGCTCTACAAGGCCCCGACCAAATACGCGCCGCACATCAATTTGCCAGCTGCGCGTGCCCGGGCAAACGAAGTCCTGACCAACATGGTGCAGGCCGACCTTCTGACCGAAGGCCAGGTGATCGGCGCGAGGCGCAATCCGGCTCTTGCTGTCGACCGCTCTCAAGAGCAGTTGCCTGAATACTTCCTCGACTGGGCGCTGGATGAGGTCAAGAAACTGGCCCGGCGGAAACCGGCCATGGCCCGCGACCGGATCGTCACGGTCCGAACCACATTGGACCCTGCTCTACAACGTCAGGCTGACCAGGCGGTCGAGTCAGTCCTCAGGGAAAATGCCAAGCTGCGCGACGCCAACTCAGCTGCATTGGTGGCAATGGTTCCGGATGGCGCCGTGGTTGCGATGGTTGGCGGACGGTCTTACGGCGAGAGCCAATTCAACAGGGCCGTCAATGCCCTGCGCCAACCGGGCTCCTCCTTCAAACCGTTCGTCTACATGACCGCATTCATGAACGGCTTTTCATCGAGCTCCATTGTTCCTGACCGGCCGTTTTGTCTCGGCAACTGGTGCCCGCGCAACTACACCCGCAGCTACCGGGGTGCCGTTACCTTGAAGCTGGCACTGACGAAATCCATCAACACCATTCCGATCAGGCTCGCGCAGAATTTTGGCCGCGAAAAGATCATCGAAACCGCCTATGCTATGGGCCTGACGCACGAACTGGAAAACTCTGTTTCCCTGCCGATCGGCTCCTCAGAGGTCACGGTCATCGACATGGCCTCGTCCTATTCGGTCTTCGCCAACGGCGGATACAAGGCCAAGGGCTACGCGATCCTCGAAGTTACCAACAGCGACGGCGAAGTCCTCTATCAGCGAGAGGTTGATGAGCCGGAGCCCCAGAGAATATTCCCGGAAGAAAAAGTCCACGAGATGAACGACATCCTCGTCAATGTGGTCGAGGCTGGAACTGGCCGCCGGGCCCGGATTGACGGTGTCGTCGCGGCCGGAAAAACCGGTACCACAAACGCTTATCGCGACGCCTGGTTCGTCGGCTACACGGGCAATTTCACCGGTGCTGTCTGGTTTGGGAACGACGATTTCACGTCCACCCGGCGCGTAACCGGGGGCAGTCTCCCTGCCATGGCATGGCAACGGTTCATGGCATATGCGCACAACGGGATTGAGCTTGTGGCTATGCCCGGCGTTGAAGCCGACACGCTGCCACGCCTTGCCCGGCCGGCGCGTCCGCTGGTTGCCGCAGCCGACGCAGTGGCTGTCCAGCCAAGGGTCCTCAGCCGGAGGACACAGCAGCTTCTGCTTGATATCGGGTCGGATTTGCGTGATCTCACTCAGTCCCGCGACCAGGCGGCAATGCCCGACGATGGCGATACCGAATATGCGGCCGCGCAATGAAGCAACAGAGTATGCGACACGCTACAGGCCATGTTGAAAGCGGTTGGCACAAGGAACTCCTTCCGCGCGCCATTCGGCCAGAGCGGCCACACCCGCTCAGAACCCTGGTCTTCCTCACCTCAATTATCATTCTCAGTGCGTTGATCGGGGTCAGTTCGGCTTACGTTCTGATCGAACGCGAAGAACCGCTTGATTCAATTTCGGTCGGTGCGTGGAAAGCATATCCCACAGCTGGCACTCCGGACGCCGACCCCTATTCTGTGGCTATTTACACCCGGGGCGGCTACATCCCACTGGCTTCTGGTGAAGGCTTGTCACTGACAGCCCGAACAGACAGCAGCGGACAAGCGCTCGACCCGGCCTGCAGCTACCGCATCACCGGACGCACGCCGACCGCACGGCTGTGGACCCTGACGGCTGTTGATGGACATGGCCGGCTTCAGCAAACGATGCCGGGACGCAATCATCTGGACAGCCAGAACCTTCTGCGGCGCGGCGATGGCTCGTTTGATATCACTGCAAGTGCACAGATCAAATCGGGCAACTGGCTCCCCCTGCCCACCAACCCAGCGCCGGGCAGCGGGCTTCGTTTTGTCCTGCGGCTCTATGATGCCCCAGTTACCACCGGGGCAGCGCTCGACGGTGTGAGCGTTCCGGACATCGACAGGATCAGCTGCCCATGACCCTGTCGCCCCGCTTTACCCTGACCGCCGGCGCACTCGCCGTGCTTTGCCTCGCAGCGATCATTCACATCCTGGTGGTGCTCACCATCCCGCAGAATGTGCAGCACAGCGCTTACGATGATGCTCTCACCTACGGCCCTGACAGGCAGTTCAACCTGTTGCCGGATGTTAGACCCGGGGAAGAAGCCTTGCCCGGTCTCGATCCGGCCATGAAACATGCGATTTGCCGGTTCCAGCTATCGGCCGGCCCGGTCTTTTTCGATGCGGGAATTCCGGCATCCTTCTGGTCTATCGGGGTGTTCAATCAGGCAGGCGAGACGGTCTACAGCCTCAACAACCGTACGGCTGGCGCTGACAGACTGTCCATGCTGCTGATCACATCGGAACAGCTGTCCATCCTGCGCCAGAACCCGCCAGCCAACCTGGAAAACCTGATTGTCATTGAAACGGAAACGATCAGCGGCATTGCCCTTCTGCGAGCCTATGTTTCACATCCAACGAGCGCAGAGGCCATCGAGAACGCCATGAGCATCGCAAGCTGCGACGTTCTCGGCTGATCAAGTTGGAACGGTCAGTAGCCCCGGGCATACTCGG
Organism: Roseibium alexandrii DFL-11; assembly: GCF_000158095.2. Lineage (NCBI taxonomy): Bacteria > Pseudomonadati > Pseudomonadota > Alphaproteobacteria > Hyphomicrobiales > Stappiaceae > Roseibium > Roseibium alexandrii. Next base: position 382,186 of record NZ_CM011002.1, on the reverse strand, counting down.
CGGCAAACTGCATACAAAACAAACGCCAAGCCGGGCTACTTTTGCGGCGGCGGGCGTTCATTGCCCCAACCCTTGTAAATCCGTGACCGGCGAACCGGTTCTTCAGTGCCGTACCGATTTTCGGTCTGGCACTCGGACTCAGCCAGAAGCACCTGTCCTTGAAGCTCCCGGATTGCGGTATTCACCTTCCACTGGCGATCCCGGCTCGGCGTTTCAATTTCAAGAGCGTCCAGAGCGTTTTTGTAGGCCGTGATACGGTAACGCAGGGCCTGGCCCACCCACTTGATCATGACCCTGTTTTCCCAAACCCGGGCCTTTGCACCTTCATACATCTCTTCCGTTGTGAGCGGCTTATTCTTAAGGACACGCAAGCGCTCATCATCCGCCTCCCGCACTCTCAGAGCGACCTCACAAAACGGCATCACCAGATCCGCATCACCGGTGGCATCAGACGCGATCTTGTCAAACCTGGCATCTGAAGACCGGAACCTGTCTGACCGGAGATAGTGATAATAAAGATCAGGCGGGATGCGCCCTTCCGTCTCGGGGATGACACGGGTTCGGGCGAGTTCTGCCATAGTGCCGCCGATCCAGTCTTTCGTCCAAGGCGGACGGATCAGGGTCCAGCCACGGTCCCGCAGCAGCTTCTCATCATTTGTGTAGTTGAATTTGGAGACAGGGTCTTCGCGCATACGCGCTGCGCCTTCGCCGATCGCCGGCATGACACTGTCGTGAATGACCGACGGCCTTGCACGGTCGAAATCACCTGTTGGCCGAACACAGCCGGCCAGAAGCAACGCCAGTATGGAAACTGTTACGCCTGACCTCGCCAGTGCGGGAACAGAGACGCGGCAGCACCCTTGTGCATGCACATGTCTTTTCCCAACCGCGTTCCTCGTGCCCATGGGGCGTTTCTCCAAACCGCATGCGTGATGCTTGTTGCCTGCAGCTGGAGGGGCTCGAACCGTCAGTCCTTGTCGGACCCAGCAGGTCCAGCGGCTTTCCCGATGGTCGCGATTCGTGCGGCAAGATCAAGGTCGTGGTGCTCGTAACGGATACCTGGGAAGAGGATAACTTTCCCAAACTCTTCCGGGTTTGTCGAACGTGGCGGTGTTGAACGGGGGTCAACGCGCGCTGCCGGGCGAGGTGCGGAAGCGAAATCTAACAAAGTTCCCATCGTTTCCTCCTTCGGTTTTGGTTCCCGCTGGAGCGATGGGCAGCGGAAACGGTCAACGGGCGACGCAATACTACCTGCAACTCAATTAAGACGGTGTTCAGGTTAACAAGATGCTAACGGTTTTGGTCCAATTTGAAGGAACGGTCGTGGACTTATCCGCCGTTAATTAGTGTTTTTAGTCAGGTGGGTCAGCCCACAAGAAAACGGTTCGAACCAGCTGTGCAGACCATCAATTCAACGATCAGAAAACCCTCCTCTCAGCCATCTGACAGCGGGATCTTGCACTCCGCAGTCGAACTCTTCACTGGCAGAACGGGACATAGCACTGAAGAAAAACGTGTTTTTCTGGAGCTGGCGAGAAACCTGTTGCCTGCAACATCCGTTCGTGACCGGCGCCAGATCGCGAACATGCTGGTAGCTTATCCGGAAGCACCGGACGCGCTCATCGACCTTCTCGCCAAAGACAAAGACGATCTCACCGCCTTCCCCATCTTGCGGCACAGCACCAACGTTTCTGTGGATCTGCTTGTGGAGATCGTTAGGGTAGGCTCCGAAGCTGCCCGCAAGGCACTCGCCGGACGGCCTTACTTGCAGCGCCCGATTCTGGCCGCACTGTGCGAGACGGCCGATGCTCAGACCATCAAGCTGCTGATCGACCGGGAAGACCTGATACTTGACCAACACTTGAATGAGCGTTTGAGCAAGCGGACCGACCTCATTGCCGAGCTCGGTGAAGAGCTCTCCAAACATCAGGCCTTGAACACGGAAAATCTAATCAGTCAGTTTCTTGTATTGCCTGCCTCGTTGCGGGCAAAGGCGATTGCTGCAGCTGAAACCATGAGCGTGATCAGGTCCGCACAGGCGCCAGCCCATCCAAGCATTCCGGCCCTAGACACGGCCCGCCTCCGACTTCATGGCGCACTCTTGAAGGCAGCGCTGCTTCAAAAACGAAACCGCTTTACAGATAGCCTCGGTCAAGGCCTCAGCTTGCCAAGCTCGGTCAGTGACAGGCTTTTGCAAAAAGGCCAGGGCGAGGCTCTTGTCATTGCTCTGAAATCCCTGGGCCTCGACAGACCTAGGACGACAACGATCCTTGTCCGTTTGCTCGGTGAGCACTTGGCCGTTGAAGAAATCCGGAAGCTCTTGTTCCTGCATCGTAATCTCAGCACAGGTGCTGCAAATGTGCTGACCAGTTCTTGGACACTTTTTGGCACTTCCGCGAACACGGCAGAATTCGACGGCACCGGAGAAAAAACTCCACGGCACGTTGGACAATTCGAGGACGCAAGCCGGCCATCCAGAGATGCCCGATCTCACCGCATCAGCAGCGGAACGACAAGCGCGCAGCGTGTACGCCGGGGGATCGGCTAATTCGGGCTAAGCAGCTCTAAAGCCGGAAGAAATCGTCGGCAGGGTTTCGCGGATGCAAAGGTTCTGCGGTCGGCAATTCCACGTTTCCCGCCTCGGCCTCGATATCGACGACCCAGAAGTCCGGATCCATTCGGGCTTCGCTTTCCAGCCGTTTATCGACAGCCTCTCGCGCGGCCGCCTCCAAGGTCTTTTCAAACAACCGGCCGCCGTCGCCTTGTCCGGCATCATTATCGAAAAACGCCTGCGGTGCTGGCGAATAAAAGTCGAAAGTCCCGTCAAGCCGGTCGACAACAATCAAAATCGCACCGGCTTCCGCATTGCCTTTCCGGGTAACGGCAGCAAATCCATTTTCAGAAAAAATCCGGCGCACCAGCGCACTGACGAAAAGCTCAGACGTGACGCGCATCCAACCCTCCCTCACTGACCACATCCGCTACTGAAAACGCAAAGTGCCTATCCATCAAAGCGTTGACCGCTGACCATTTCGAGACGTTCGAGCGTTTGGGGATTGGCCTCACCCGTGATCGGCAGACCACGATCGAGTTCAAACCGCTTCAAAGCCGCCGCTGTATTGGTGCCCATCAGTCCATCAACCGTCAACGGACCGTAGCCCAGTTCCGACAACGCATATTGTATCTTCTTCAATCGCGGATCGGAATCGACCCCTGTTGCCGCCTCTTCCTGCGTGTTCTGCCGCGGCGTGCCAGAGGTAACCGGTTTCGCTCTGGGTACCGGTGGGGCAGTAAGCGCAGCCGGATCGGTTCCATGAAGCCAGATCAGAGCGAGAAGGCTCTCGCTTGCTTCACCGGTTTCGACCCGTCCGGCTTTTCGTTCAAATGCGCGAATTGCACGTTCTGTGGCGGGTCCATTGATGCCGTCCAATGGACCTTCGTAAAGATCCGCCTTGCGCAGAGAAATCTGCAGATCGAGGACCAGCGTCGAAATTTCCTGAACAGTGACACCGCCGTCCGCCTCTGCCAGAGGCTCAGGCGCGGTATCCGGCCAGTCGCGCGTTGTGTAGTAGGGGGCAGGATGGCGGCCCGGCTGCAGCCCGAGTGCATTTGCAACGATCAAACAGGCGGTCAAGCCCATGACAACCGTCCCGCCAGCGGCGACGGGATTGTCCCGGGCGACATTGCCGGCCCGGCTCATCATGTTTTCCGGTGGCTCCGGCTTTTTGTTTTGTTTTTTTCGTTTTGCCATGCCCTGCCTATGCCGACTTCGCTCGTGCTGTCTGCGCTGGGATGCTCTCAGAGGAAACGTCCGGTGTGAACTCCGGCAATTGTTCAATGTTATCCAGGATCTCTACCGGTGCACCGCCGCCAGTTTCCGACGTCACAGGATCAATCGCCACAAGGACTGGCTGTGTTTCACATTGATCACGTGCGCCTGCCCGGAACGCCTGTGCGGGGATCAGTCTGACCGTCATCGCTGTAAAGTTCGGCGCGCCGTTTTCTTCCATGTGTTCGTGAAACCTACGAATCCTAAGAACCAGTTCGGAGGCAAGGCCATCATGCCGGGCTTCAGAAAGCCGGGTCAAGTAAGCGGGCCGATCGGTGACATGAAGCCGCGTAAAGATCCAGTCGGGGCCGTTGGAGGCAAATGCGGGTCCGAAAAGCCGGCGCGCAGGACCGCCCAAAAGACGCAGTTCTCCATTCGACTGCACTTCGCAAACGACACCCGACACAGCCTGCCCCATCGTTTGGAAATCTTCGGTCGCATTTTTGATGAGCGTCTTGGTCCGGCTCCGGTCTGAAATCAACCGACAAGAGAGCAGCCCTGCATAAAGGACCGCTGCCAACGTCGCGACAGGATCAAGCGCCGCGGGCAATCCGAACGCAATTGGGCCGCCGGCGGGCAAGAAAAACAGACCGGCATAAACCGCTGCGCAAAACCCGGTGGTGATCACCGCGGTACGTCTTTGACCAGCAAAAGCAGCTTCAAGGCAGGGAATTAGCAACCAGATGACAGCAAAGGACTGAGCTCCGCCGGTCAATGCGCAAATCACGCCCGTGAAGACCGCAAACAGAACCGAAGAGATGGTTATGGCGCGTTCCAGATTACCGGATCGGGAAAGGTACAACGCCAATGGCCATTGGCCCAACATCCAGGCCAACATCAATACCGCTGCGGAGTGCGGTGCGCCCGCCAAGGCAAGATGCAGCGGCAACACGAAAAGTGCGACCGCACCAGAAAAAAAGCAGCCAACCAGGAATGATCTGTGCAGTGGCCCGGTCAAAGGATCCGAAACAGCGTCAGGGTGAATCATCCCGTCAATGCGGCTCGCCCAAGTCGTCCAGACGTTTTGCAGATATTTCAGATGGTTACTCACAATACACTACCGATACGCGCGCGAGAATCGAGCCTCGCCAACCTGTTGGTGTTATTTTCGCCCGCACCGCTTAAGGAACGTTAAAGGATAAATCTCTTTTCTATTGAAATTACCCTTTTCTCAGTGTTTTCAGTCGCTTGCTCGAGATTCATTCAAATTTGAATCAAATCCTCAGAAAATTCGACTTAAATGCATGTTTTATTTTATGAAAATTGCATCCGTCAGCTCAACCGGGTGTTCTGAAGTCAGTGCTACAACGGTTTCATAACGAGTGCGCCACAAACAAAACCGGCGCACCTGACATGTAAAGAACTATGGGTAGCAGCAATGTTCTTTCTCTTGAGAACCGCCTTCTGGCTGACTTTGGTTTTGGTCCTCATCCCGATCGGGTCTGAGACCGAAAGCACTCCAGTAGAACCAATCAATCCGGTCTCGGCATTTATCGCCGCGCAGGCAACCATGTCTGATATTGGCGGATTTTGTGACCGCAATCCGCAAGCATGCGAAACCGGCGGAAGTGCACTCACAGCGATCGGCAGCCGCGCTCGTGACGGCGCCCGGATCGTCTATGAGTATCTGGACACACAAATCGCTGACACTGATCCGTCCGAAACGGTGATCACCGGGTCTACAAACGTCCAGCCGACATCTGATCAATCCAGCACCGCTGGTGCACAGCCTGTCGATGGTGTGACCGAAACCACTCAGGTCGAGGAATCAGACATTGGGCCAACGCCTAGGCCCAAACCCCGCTCAGGTCAGAAGACCTGAGTTAAAACCGTTCCCAGATCCTGAGACTTTCAGGACCAAATGAACGGTTGATTGCGCCCCGCGAAGGCAATGCAAATCCGTTGCATTGCATCAGACGGCTTCACTTCAGCGGTTTTTCCGCTACGCCGCAGACGGACAGCTGCCCATTTCGTCTGCGGCGTTTCTTTGTTTTCACGCGCTCACAAACATCCAAACCCAATAAAACCCCGGCGCCAGGATAGGCAGATTGGGTTCTGCGAGCTATATGGAGCTCAAAGCGATCACAAAAGACGGATGCCATGACAACGACACTCGATGACATTCTGGAAACATTCGAGTTTCTGGATGATTGGGAAGACCGCTACAAATACCTAATCGATCTGGGCAAGGAGCTTCCGCCGCTGACCGATGCCGAGCGCAGCGAGGAACATAAGGTCCGCGGCTGTGTTTCGCAGGTCTGGCTGATCACCGGGATCGAAAAGAGCGCTGAAGGCGCTCCGGTGCTGACTTTCCGCGGTGACAGCGATGCACTCATTGTACAAGGACTTGTGGCAATCGTGACAGCAGTCTTTTCTGGCAAGACCGCTGAGGACATTCTGAAGACCGACGTTGAAGGGGTCTTCAATCAACTTGGCCTGCAGGAGCATCTCACTCCACAACGTTCAAATGGCCTAAGGTCCATGGTCGGCCGGATCCGGACCGACGCAGACGCTGCCTTGGCCGCAGCCTAAGTTCGTGTCGTCATCCGGGCTCTCACGGTGCGGATGACCAACTTCGAACACGAGACGGCCGTGACGGAGCTTGCGTACGTTCGCCATAGCGGTCCGCCAAAGCGGACAACGCAATTTGCAGGATGATTTTTGCGCACCTTGCGGGCCATCCGCGCTCGGCCTCGACTTTTTCAAGACCCTTCAGATGACAACACACGTCGACTAGGACACCCGCCAGAACCGGCTCCAGGCTCTGCAGGACAGATTCTACACGCTGGCGTGCGGACAGCACATCGTCATTCAAGTCTTTTAGGCCACTCCCTCTAGCGCTGACTGAGACCCGCTCGGTGCGCCAGCCCTGCCCGACCGTTGGCATCATCGACGCGAAAGTAAAGTCGGCGCGCAACCGTTCCCCAGCCCGTACTTCTTCCGGTTTCAAAAGCGGCTGGCCGTTCTTCTTCTTTCGTGCTGCCAAACGGGCGAGCGGACTTTCCGAAAGATTTACTTTAGCAGTTGCTGGCCGCTTTCCAGTTTCATTGGCATTATCACCGTCACAAGGCACAGATCGTATCTCGCGATGTTGAACGGCTATGTCCTCAGATCCACTCAAGGCGCGCCGGAGCGCCGCACGCCCCTCCGGATTGATCCGGCAGATGCTCTGTCCCACTCGTTTCAGAACGCCGGCCGAAAGTGCCTCCTCTATCAGCTGATCGCTCCAACATGTTGATCTCGTTTTGAAATCACGGACCAATACCCACTTTGACTGCCCGCTGGAACACTCCTGGACAACCTCAGACCCTTTGGACGACAAACTGCGTAGCAGACGAACTCGCGCGCACCGGTCGGCGCTGTTGTCTGAAAGGAATGTCATTGCGCCCCCCAGAAGCTGGCACCGAAAAGCGGATCACGGCGCAATGTGATCAATGCCTCGATCTCACTGACCAATTCATCAAAGAAGGGATCTTCCCTCATGATCTCGATTTTCTTGCATGCGTGGGAAGCTGTTGAACGATCTCTGAAATAGCGTCGCCCAACCACCGCGAGCGACAATCCGAACTCAACATGTGCGAGATACATCATCAGTTGCCGCGCATCGGAGACATGCTTGGGACCGCGGTTGAGGGTAAAAAAATCCATGGGTTTGATGCAGAACGCGCGGGATACATACCCCTCCGCAAGATGCAAATGGGCCGCCAGCCGATTCTCCTCAAGCAAGCAAAGTGGTTTTGCCCGCAAAGGTCCGTAGGTGTCGTGTATAACCCCTCCCCTATCATTGAACATATTCGCACCTCCTGTCGTGAACATTAGGAAACATTCGCCTGAATTAACGAGATAGGCTTATATTCCTACAGTTTAGACTCACAATTCAGAGGCGTGTATAAGTTCAATTACAACCTTAATACAAGATAGGAAGCTGCGGCCAAGAAGCCGAGTGGTCTCACGGTTCAGGCAGGCTGTTGCTCGAGGCATTTGGTCTTTACAATCAGTCGGGCACAAAAAAGGCCGCTCGGAAGCGGCCTTTAGATCATCCGGTTCGTAGCCGGATAAATTACTTCGCGCGCTTGCGCTGTTGACCGAGGCCCATCTTCTTCGCAAGTTCAGACCGCGCCGCAGCGTAGTTCGGAGCGACCATCGGATAGTCAGGCGCCAGATCCCACTTTTCGCGGTACTCTTCCGGCGTCATGTTATAATGGGTACGCAGATGACGCTTGAGCGACTTGAACTTCTTGCCGTCCTCAAGACAGATGATGAAATCTGGCATGACGGACTTTTTCACAGGCACTGCGGGCTTAAGCGGCTCCGGCTCCGGCTCGTTTGAAGCTGCTGCTGTTTTCTGAAGCGCGCCATACACTTCGTTGATCAGGCCAGGAAGTTCTGTGGAAGCAACCGTATTGTTGCTGACATATGCTGAAACAATATCTGCAGTAAGGTCAATCAAATTGGCTTCAACCAGATTATCAGTCATCTCACACCTGTTCTCTACTGAAATTCAAAACTGCGGCTATGATTACCTGCAAGTCCAAACTCCGTAAGCAAACATAAGAATAGGGATACTTACAATGGCGAGAATCGACAAAGACTCTACTTTGCAGGCGTCTTTGCCAGCCTTATATAGACCATGGCTTGCACAGACAAGCCCCGCTCTCAAATAAAAGTCTAATGGATGCAATAAAAAACTAGGTCTCGGAAATAATGATCATTCTACGGATCATTGATCCACACCTAATCAAAAGTATTACCGCAAGGTCATGACTGCTGCGCTTCGGCAGTCACAACCGGTTTCAAATCAGTCTTTTTGCGGAAAAACCTCGGCCATGGCGTCTTCTTTCGTATCCGCGCAAGGACGGTATCCGGCTTCATACGCAGCCTTAGCAAGCAGATGCGCCGAAATCGGGGCAGTCAGAAGAAAGAATATGACACCGGCCAAAGCGCGTGTTGCAACGGCCAAGTCTGCTGCGTAGACCGCTAGAGCAATGAGCATGAGACCTGAGCCAAGCGTTCCAGCTTTTGAAGCCGCATGCGTGCGCATATAAACATCTTCAACCGAACAATACCGATGGAAGCACCCAGCGCAAACAAGGCACCGATCACAAGCATGGTTCCGGCGAGGATTGTGACAACAGCGCTCATTGGCCTGCCCTCCCGCCGTCTAATACTGTCTTTGACCTCATCCATGATCGTGGCATCCCCTGCCGCACCCCGGTTCAAGATGAAGCGGGCGAAGGCAACAGTTGCGAGAAACCCAACCAGGCCAAGTGTGATTGCGATGTCGATGTAAAGGTAATAGCCGGTCAAAAGGCCGACCGCGGCAATAAAGCCGATGCCGACCGCGACCAGCATATCAAGAGCAACAACGCGATCCGGCAAGCTTGGCCCCTTCACGATCCGGTAGACGATGATAAGGAATGAGATGCTGAGGATCCCGAGCGATGCCTTGACGGCCCAGGCGAGATAAGCATCTGCAAAAGCATCGAGAGAGCTCATCTGAACACCTCCAGGATCTTGCGTTCAAAGCCGTTCTTGATGTCGTCAATCGTGGCTTGCGGATCCGGCACATCAATACAATGCACATAAAGCGTCTTGCGGTCTGCAGAGACATCCACCGACAAGGTGCCTGGTGTAAGGGTGATCAGATTTGCCAGCATGGTGATTTCGAAATCACGGTCCACCGTCAAAGGATAGGCAATGAAACCTGGTTGAAGCTCGATCTTCGGGCGCACAACGATGGTCGCAACCCGCCAAGCGGACAGCACCAGCTCGTAAACGAAGGTTGCGGCCAGGTTGAATGCCTTGCCGACACGGCTGAAGTAAGCGGTGGTTCCGACTTGTTCGCGGATCAGGTAGAGAGCAGCTGTCCCAAGCACGAAGCCCAGGGCAAGATTGATCTCGCTGAAACTCCCAGTTACGGCCGCCCAAGCAAGGGCCATGAGGATATTGATCAAGAATAGGCTTGTCATCACAGCCCCCCGAAGACAGAGCGCAGATAGCCGCGCGGCTCGACCAGACCAACAGCTCCGCGTGTTGAGAGTTCAAGCATCCACTCCGGCTGCAAACCGAAATAGACAATCATTGCCGTCAAAATGCCAAGCGGAAGCCAAACGGCTGGTCCCGCCAAACCTGCGGCCCCACCGCCTGCGATCGCAGCCGCAGCCGCCGCCCCCGGTCCCGCGCTTTCGCCGTCGGGTGTTCCCTCAGGCCCACCTCGCCAGAATGCGTAAATCCACACCCGGCCCATCGCGATGGTCGTCAAAAAGCCGCTGAGCAGAATAGCGGCACCGAGCAAGGCCCTGCCGTCAGCGAACGCCGCATCGACCAGCAAGACCTTCGGCCAGAAGCCGGAGAAGGGCGGCAGTCCCGAAACAGCGAAGGCAAGCACCAGGAAAACAGCCGCAAAGGCAACGTTCCGCTGATACAGCCCACCAAGCTGACGCAGATCGTAGGTGCCCGACATCATGTTCACGATCCCGCTGGCCATATACAAAGCGGTCATCACGATAATCGAGTGAACCGCATAGAATATGGCACCGGAAAGGGCCAGCGTGGTGCCGACTGCAATGCCTGCCAGCATGGAGCCAATCCCGGCAATTACAAGATATCCGAGCAAACGGCGCAGTTCGCTTTGCGCCAACGCCCCAAAAGCCCCGGTCATGAGAGTTAGTATCGCCACGATGGCAAAAAGATCCGCCAGCGCTTCGCGGGAACCCGGCATGATCAACACGAAGATCCGCATGAGCGCATACACACCCACTTTTGTGAGCAACCCGGCAAAGACGGCAGAAACCACGATGTTCGGTGTGTGATAGGAGGCCGGCAGCCAGAAATTCACCGGGAATGCTGCAGCTTTCATGGCAAAGGCAAGGAAGTAAAGCACCGCAATGGTGAGCAAAGTGCCGGAGGCCGGGCTGTCGAGCTCAGACATCTTGATTGCGATGTCGGCCATGTTGAGCGTGCCAAACACGCCGTAAATCATGCCGGTCCCGATCAGGAAAAAGTTCGTGCCGATAAGATTCAAAACACCGTACTTCAAGGCGCCGTCCAGCTGGGGCTTTTCATTGCCGAGAACCAGCATGCCGTAGGATGAGATCAGCAATACCTCGAACCAGACATAGAGGTTGAAGATGTCCCCGGTTAGAAAAGCCCCGCACACCCCGGCCATGAGCAAGACAAGAAACGGATAAAACCCGTATCTGCGCCCCGTGGCCCCGACGGTTACAATCCCATAAAGACCGGCGCAAAAGGCAACAATCGAAGCAATCAGCGACAGCGTGGCACCAAGCGCATCAACCGTGAAGGCAATCCCGAACGGCGGCAGCCAGCCACCCATCACCATCGTGATGACACCTTGATCCAAAACGCGGATCAAAAGCCCGAAGTTGACCAAGACGAGAAGCGCCAGGAAAATCATCGCCAGTTTAGGCTGGGCGTCCGTGTTCTTGCGCATCATCAGGCAGACGGCGCCGCCGATCAGCGAAACCAGAACCGGCGCCACGATCAACCAGTCCGCGGCCGCCACAGGCTCCAGGTTCATGGCTGCGGAGTAATCGACTTTTTCAGAAGAATAAGTGCTGGCCATATCAGATCAGTACCCTTGCGGCGGAAGCGGGTCGTTCTCAGGCTCGGCAACGCGCATTTCGTTGACGTCGTCCGTGCCGACTTCCTGGTAAGCCCTGAAGGCCAGCACAAGAAGGAACGCAAAGAAGGAAAAGGAGATCACAATAGCTGTCAGGACCAGCGCCTGCGGCAACGGATTTGCGATCACCTCCGTTGGCACCATCAGTCCCTCCGGAATGACCGGCGGCACCTCACGGGTTAGACGCCCATTGACGAAAATCGACATGTTGACCGCGTTTCCGAGGATCGCGATGCCGAGCAACATTCTCACCAGCTGCTTGGAAAGCATGAGGTAGACGGAGACAGCGAAGAACAGCCCGACAAGGATAGAAAGACCGGTTTCCATCAGTCGCTTTCCCTTTCTTCCAGCGCCAACGCAATCGAACTGATCGCCCCAACCACCACCAGGTAGACCCCGATATCGAAGATCAACGGTGTCGACAGTTTGATCTGGACATTGAACAGATCGATCGGCCACCACTGGCTGGTCATGAAAGGCTGATTGGTGAACAACGAGATCACCCCTGCCGCAGCTCCCATGAACAAGCCAAATCCGGCAATGCTCATTGGATGCACCTTGATCGCACGGCGCACGGCAGCAACACCGCAGGCAATGCCGAAGATCGCGAGTGCAGAGGCTGCAATCAGCCCGCCGATGAAGCCACCGCCCGGTTCATTGTGTCCGCGCAGAAGGACGAAAATGGAATACAGTACCATCAGAGCGGACAGATACGGCGCAATGGTTCGGAAAATGACGGTACGCATCACACGGCTTCCTTCTTTGCGCCTGTTTCGGATTGATCAATGCCCTCATCCTCGGGAAGCGTCTTCTTCGTGTGCACACGAATGAGGGCAAGGACACAAAGCCCAGCCAGAGCAACCACCGCGATTTCACCCAGCGTATCAATGCCGCGAAAATCAACGAGGATGACGTTCACGATGTTCCGGCCGTAGGCAATGGAATTGCTGTACTCAGTGAAGAAGTCCGACAGTCTGCGGTCAAAGGGCTGCTGTGTAATCGCCATCAAGGTCAAACCGAGACCAAGGCCGACCGATACGGAGATGGCACCCGTGATCAGTGTGGACACTCCATTGCGATGATCTCTGGGAGACAGGTTCAGACGGGTCATCACAAGCGCCAGAATAACCACTGACAGCGTTTCGACCATCAACTGGGTGAAGGCCAAGTCCGGCGCACCGAAGAGAAGGAAAATCAGGGCAACTGCAAACCCTTGGATGCCGAGAGACACGATGGCAGTCAGACGTGTTTTTGCGACCAGCACTGAGATCAGACCAAGCACGGCGATCAGGAAAATGCTCCACTCATAGAACGTATATATGGGCATTTTGGGCATGGCCGGCCATCCGCCGCCGACATACCCCGGCACCAATACAGCGGCGCCGGCCGCAAGAAAAGTCAGCGCCATATAGGTCTGCATCTTGCCCCCCTGCACCACCCGGGTGATGGCTGAAGACAGCGACACAATACCTGAGATTGCCTGGTCGAAGCCTTTGTCCGGTCCCCAACCGATGGCGGTTAAAGTTCGGGCGACGAAAACTCTCAGCTTGTCGAGCTGGGTAAACAGGAAAATCCCGGTGCCAATCGTGATCAGGGACAGGATCAACGGGGCGTTGATCTTGGTCGGCCAGAGATGCAGATCGATCTCGGTGAAAGACCCAATCAAGGATGACAAAGTTGGTCCGATAAACAGAACACCCGTGGTATGCGGGATGACCGCAAGGATGAACCCCAGCACCGACAACACCACAGGACCGGCGAACAACAAGACCGGCCCCTCATGGGCATGTTTCGGTGTGTCGACCGCTGGGCCAAAGAACGGCTTGATCGCAACGGCCGCTGCGATCACCAGCATCAACGAGTTGCCAACAACAGCAACGATGGTAATCAGGAGACCAAATTCCGGCCACCCCCATGTGCCGTAGTAAAGTACTTCCTTGGCGATAAAACCAATGAAGGGCGGCAATCCAGCCATCGACAGTCCAGCAAGACAGGCGGCCCCAAACGTAATCGGCATCGCGGAGCGCAAGCCGCCAAGATAGCGGATGTCTCGGGTGCCCGCTTCATGATCGATGGTTCCGGCAACCATGAACAGCGCGCCCTTGAACAGGGAGTGCGCCAAAAGGTAGAGAACCGCCCCCTCAAGCGCTTTTTCGTGGCTTGTTCCCGTCAACATGACGAGAAGACCAAGAGACGCCACCGTTGTGTAAGCCAACATCAACTTCAAATCAGTCTGACGCACGGCCAGAATGGTGCCCACCAACAAAGTGACACCACCAAAGAGCGGCAAAACAGTTGTCCAGAGCGCAGTGTCTCCAAGAAGCGGGTGCATTCGCATCAAAAGGTAGACACCCGCCTTGACCATCGTAGCGGAGTGCAGGAACGCGGACACGGGCGTGGGGGCTTCCATCGCATTGGGAAGCCAGAAATGAAACGGGAACTGGGCGGACTTCGTAAACGCTCCGCCGAGAACCAAGATGAAGATCGGCACATACAGGCCGGTATCCTTGATGATATCGGGCGATGCCAGAAGCACCGACATCTCGATTTCACCCGTCGCAGAAATGATGACAATGAAACCGGCCAGCAAGATCAAGCCGCCACCGCCCGTCACCACGAGCGCCTGGATTGCCGCCCGTCGGGACGCCGCCCGAAGGTGGTCAAATCCGATCAAGAGGAAGGAGGTGATCGACGTCAGCTCCCAGAAAATGAACAGGGAAATCAGGTTATTGCCGAGCACGAGCCCCAGCATTGCGCCCATGAAAAGGAACAGGAACGAAAAGAAACGGCCTTGCTGCGGATGACCTTTCAAATAGCCACCTGCATACAGAATAATGAAGGTTCCGATCCCTGAAATGAGAAGCGCAAAAAGCGTAGATAAACCATCGACATAGATAGAGAAGTTCACGCCATAACTCGGCGCCCAAGCAACCGCTGCAACGAACGACTGCCCTTCAGAAACAGGTGCGACAAAGCCTGCGAAGTGCAAAAAGATGAGCGCGGGAACCACCGCCAGCGGCCACGCCGCGTTGTGTTTGAACCACTTCGTCAAGAACGGCGCGGCAACTGCAGCCGCGAACGGCGCAAGCACAGCCAAAAGCGTGGTTTCGTCAGTAACTGCGGGCGTCATACTGATCTTTCGTTACGGTTGCCGATGAAGCATCGCGGATATCGAGAACGAATCGATGTCTTTGGGGGGCATAATAGCGGGATAGGAACTGTCAGGTGCGTAATTGGGACCCGTTTTTTGGACTTCAAGGCACAACGCGTGACCATTCAATACCTTACTCAACGCCAGGGTGTTGCCTCCCTTGACGCTGCGAGCTTCGTGCAAAAGTATTTAAAAATTGATTCCATTTGTCTTATTGCGACATTTAACCGTTGTCCGCCCGCCGACCAACCAAATCAGCGGTAAGCATCCCACTGCAAACCAACACCAAAGATGAAGCCGGTCTCATAACGTAAACATTGATTTCAAAGGGACTGCGCGCTGGATCGCGCTGAAGATTCGCGAACAATCCCCTAATACCGTAAGCCTCTTGATTTCACGTCCCTAATACCGTTCACTTTAAGAAACGCCGCAGTGGTTTCAGCGGCAAAAATTAAGCGAGGCAACGCATGGCTTTGGACCAAAATGGGGGGACAGCGTCCGGAGCTGCAACTTCGCAGCCTAGCAATTTGAATTTCGAAACACTTTTGTCACTCAGCGGCGACGCAATCCTCCAGCTGAGTCTCACCGGAACCTTGGAGTATGCCTCACCGTCCGCTGCCCGTTTGTTTGGCTGGGATTCCGAAAAATTGCCAGAGCAATTAAGTGACCTTGTCTACCTTGGTCCTCCCAATCCTGAGGCGGAGACGCTTCACAAGATTCTGTCCGGAGCGGCAACACCAGACGTCAGCTTGCCCCATGCCGATCTGCAGCTTCGCTCGGCACATGGTTCACTTGTTTGGGCCGAAGTGACCACGCACCTCATCGAAAAAGGCGGAGAACCGGCCGCCTTTGCCGTCTTCTTTCGAAGTATTGCGCGGCAAAAGGAACTCGAAGGGCTGCTGGAAGCTGCCACCCAGACGGATACCTTGACTGGTCTCTACAATCGCCGCGCTTTCGAAGACACATTGAACCGGGAGTGGGCGATCGCACTGCGCGAAAATACCCACACCACCCTTATCAAGGTTTCGGTCGATAAATTTGACGCAATTTCCGAACAGTACGGACAGAGCGCTGCAGACGACTGCGTAACGAAAGTGGCAGACGTTCTGAAAGACACCGCGCGGCGGCCCGCTGACGTCGCCGCCCGCATTTCGATGTCGGAGTTCGCGCTTCTTTTGCCTCGAACGCACGAAATGGGTGCCGAAACCATCAGCGCCTATATACAAGTCGCGATTCAAGACTTGGGGATCCCCAACCCGGGAAACACCGCACACAACGGTGTCGTCACCGCTTCGGTCGGCACAGCCTGCGCAGTCGCCGAACACAAAGGCGTGTTGGAGAGCTCCGAATTTCTGTTGGCTGCGTCAGAATCTTGTGTTTTTCAGGCCCGCCAGGAAGGCGGAAACCGTGTCAATTTCTCAATGAGCGTCCTTGGCGGATGAGCTTCCGCCCCTTGCCGATTCCGGTGATTTTCTTATTTCTTAGTCGGTACAAAGCTAGGAAAAAACAATGAGCGACGACACCGACACCAAATTCAAAAAATCGACGGCTGAATGGATGGCGCAGCTCACGCCCGAGCAGTTTTATGTCACCCGTCAATCGGGCACGGAGCGCCCCTATACGGGCCCCTACTGGAACAGCTTTACCGCCGGCCGCTATGATTGCGTGTGCTGCGGTGCCGAGCTTTTCCATTCGGACACAAAGTTTGATTCTGGCTGCGGCTGGCCAAGCTTTTTCCAGGCGGCTCAACCTGAAGCCATCCGCGAGATTGAGGACCGGTCCCACGGGATGATCCGTACGGAAATCCGGTGCAACAAATGCGATGCACATCTTGGGCATGTCTTTCCAGACGGCCCTCCGCCAACAGGCCTGCGCTATTGCCTGAACGGCCACGCAATGTCCTTTGAACCAAAAGAGTGATGCCGCAGAGTATCTCTGCGACAAATGTCTGCTTTCCGCAATACATCCTGGACGACCAAGCCATTGATGACATTCATCACATTTCTTTGCGGGACTTTAGGCCTCCTTTAACATAACACTGGTATTTCCCCTGATAATTCGCCGCAAAATCAGGGGAAAAACCTTGCCTATTCTTCGGATACTGGGACATGTCCTGTTGGGGGCAAGCTTATATGCTGCCTTCACCGCAGGGGCCCGAAGCCAAGACAAGATCATCGCCTACACCGGATTTCTTCCCCCTTTGTCGATCAACGCCGAAGAACGCGGCATCTCTGTTGAGATTATGGAACTGGTCGCGAAAGAAGCGGACATCGAACTCGACATCCGATTTGCACCTTGGAAACGGGCTCAGCTCCTCGTTGAAAACACTCCGGGGTCTCTCATATTTTCATTGGCCTACACGCGCAAACGCAGCGAAAAATTGAAATACATCGCCCCGCTGATCTATACGGAAAGCGCCTTCATCACCCTTGACGAGCAAATCGACAGCTTTGAACAGGCGCTCGCAGACAACAAAGTCATCGGCGTTCATTTAGGCAGCCAAAGGGCCCGTATCCTGCGGCGAAATGGTCTGACAAATCTGACCGAGATTGCTACCGCAGAACAGATGGCCCGGATGCTCCAGGCCGGACGGGTCGATGCCTGGTACACCATTTCTATGCGCGCAAGTTACATCACTCGAAAGCAGGGTTTCGATCACACACGCCTTCAGGTCGGGGCGCCACTTTCACACGGCGTGCAGTGGCTGGCCGCTAACAAGTCTGTATCCCCCGCCCTTAAAGCCCGCTTGTCAAAGGCTGTGTCCAAAGTTTGGCGGGATCCAAGATATTGGCAGATCGTCGACAGCTACCTGCAATAAACTGCGCGTAACGCAGGTTTTACCCCACAAAAATCCGCACGTGAGTACCGTCAGGAAAATGGAACCGCACGGCTTGGCTCCGCTGGTCAGCGGCTTTTTTTGCCTCTCAAGGGATACGTGGATGACGGTGACGGCTTGCTTGAAACTGTTGATGTTGCCAGCGGTGCTGATTGGCGCCCTGGCAATGAAGGATAGCGCTGCAGCACAGGACCGGTTGCCGGACGGAGACGTTGCAAAACTTCGTCACAATGGAACGACCTATGTCGCTTGGTACGGCACCCCGACAGACCGCTATGGTCATGCGATTTTGGGCGACGGGATTGAGGGCGGATCGCTGCATCTCAAAGTCGGCGGGAAAGCCTACGCTGTGATCCTGCCACAAGACCAGGTGTTTGAAGATCGCACGCCGCGCATTGTTGATCTCAACGGCGACGGCCAACCGGAGATCGTCACCATCCGTGCCTTCCTGTCTGCTGGCGCGAGTGTGGCCATTTATGGACTTCAAGGCGATCAATTGGTTGAACTTGCAAGTTCCCGGTCCATCGGCCGGACGAACCGCTGGCTCAACATTGCCGGGATCGCGGATTATCTCGGGACCGGACAAAAGCAGATTGCGTTCGTCGAAACGCCGCACATTGGCGGAACTTTGCAAATCGCACGCTGGCAAGGAAACAAACTGAAACTGACACACGCGCTCCGTGGATTTTCCAATCACAAGATCGGCGCACGAGAGCAAAACCTGAGCGCGACAGTCTACGCCGATGCTCAAGCCCTGCCCTACGTCATCCTGCCGTCCAACAATCGCAAGATCCTGCACATCGTCGGATACAAGGATGGCAAAATCGAGAGTTTGGGACAGAAAGCGCTCGCAGCTCCGGTCGCGCGGCATGTCCCTCGCGCACAAACAGAAGCGGATTGTGCTGCGTTTGAGCTTGAAAACGGCCAGCGGACACAAATGTGCGCAAGCGATATCAACGCTGGGTGACACCTTAAAGCCAAAACAGTTCCGGGATCCATTCACGCTGCTTGTCGATCGCTTCAAGGATATTCATTGGCCGCAAAAGCCCTGACCTGTTAGTCATTCCGGCAAGTTTTCCTTGAGAATTGCCGATGTCCGCCACTGCCACAAACGATCCTTTTGCGCCTGATGGGTCATACGCCTGGTTCCGCCTGGCTATCTCGATCCTTCTGAGCACGCTTGGTGGTGCAGGAATGTGGGCGGTGGTGATCATCATGCCCGCGGTTCAAGCCGACTTCGGCATTGATCGGGCCGGATCAGCTCTCCCCTACACTCTGACCATGATCGGCTTTGGTCTCGGCAACTATTTGCTTGGACGTGTTGTTGACAGGTACGGCATTGTCCTGCCGGTCATCGCTTCGGCCGTTAGTCTCGGCGCAGGTTTCGCACTCGCTGCTGTCGCGCCAAACATCTGGGTGTTTTCGCTCGCACAAGGGGTGCTCATTGGCTTAGGAACCTCGGCAACCTTCGGCCCGCTTGTCGCCGACGTTTCTCACTGGTTTGTCAAACGGCGTGGTTTGGCCGTTGCCTGTGCGGCCTGCGGAAACTATCTGGCCGGCGTGCTTTGGCCCTCCTTGATCAAATGGAACCTTGGCACGGGAGACTGGCGCGACACCTACTTGCTTATCGCTTTCATATGTCTCGTCACCATGGTCCCGCTCGCTTTGGCGCTGCGCAGACGGCCACCAGAAACGGCGTATAGCGCATCTCCTGCTCCCACTGGTTTCCACCAGGCTTCTGCTGGACTGTCACCGCGAGCGCTTCAGATGCTGCTGTTTGTGGCCGCGTTGGGATGTTGTGTCGCTATGGCCATGCCGCAAGTGCACATCGTCGCTTACTGTGTCGACCTTGGATACGGTGTTGCGCCGGGCGCAGATATGATCGCGATAATGACAGCCGCAGGGGTCGCCAGTCGGCTGGTGTCGGGCGTTTTGGCCGACAAGATCGGAGGCGTACGAACCCTCCTGATCGGCGCGGTCCTGCAATGTGCTGCGCTATTCCTGTTCATTCCCTTCAACGGTCTTGCATCCCTTTACCTGGTGTCCCTGATCTTCGGACTGAGCCAGGGCGGGATCGTCCCGAGCTATGCCGTAATTGTCCGCGAATACCTTCCTGCCCGTGAGGCCGGACAACGAGTCGGGCTCGTCATCATGGGGACCATTCTCGGCATGGCACTTGGAGGATGGCTGTCCGGCTGGATCTACGACCTGACAGGCTCCTATCAGGCGGCGTTTTTGAATGGCATCGCCTGGAACTTCCTCAACATCACCATCATGATTTTCATTCTGATGAAGGGTAAGCGTCGCCTCGCAGCGGCTGTCTGAACTGTTCAACAGTTTCAGATGCCCCCTCAATTGAGTGCGCCGACCTATCAGGGCCGGAATTCTAAGACCCAAATTTGAATGCCGGGTCCATTAACATAACTCTTATCGGCAAATATACCTAATATTTCAGAGACATAAGTCGCAAAAAGCTAAGTTTAATGAAATGGATTCATAAGACTTTGTGAAATAGGATTGCGCCAACAACATGCATACACCCGATCAAAACCTTGATGGCTATCTGACAAGCGGGACAACGTGTTTCAGATCATCGAAAAGACCCTGACATTATTACTGATGGCGTCGTTCCTATGCTTGGCGTTCCCTGGCGGCGGGGCTTCCACCTCTGATCAACAGGACATCCAGATAATCACGTGGCGTGGAATGACCCCCGCCGAACAAGGTTTTTTGTCACGCCTGAGCGAGCTTGGAATTAGTGCGAAGTATCATCATTTCGATGCTGGGCGGAGTGAAACCAATCTTGCAGGCTTCTTGAGGGCCAATCGGTCCGAACTTGAAAAGAGAGGCCTTATTTACACCTTTGGCACATCTGCAACGAACACCCTTCTGAATTTCGGAGTGGGCAATGTTCCGGTGGTTTTTAACATCGTGTCAGACCCAATCGGCAATAACATCACGCTGTCGATGCATATGCCAACGCGCGGCGCGACGGGCGTCAAACAATCCCTCTCCGCAGAAGTCATCTTGCAGTTGCTGGAGCAGGTCTACCCGTATGAAACCATAGCGGTGTTGTTCGATCCGAGAGAACCCAACTCCACCACAGAAGCCGATAAGGTCACAAATGTCGCGGATGTCTTGGAAAAACAAACACTGCGTGTGCGGTTCATTCCCGATGTGGAAGATGCCGAATTGCATGTGGAACTGATGAGGTCACAGCTGGAAGCCGCAGATGTTGTCTATGTCACCTCGACATCATCGTTCGTACAGAAAGCTTATCTTTTGAAGCAAATATTGCCGCCAAACATCGTGAGTGTGACAGCGTCCCCGGCGCTGGTGGACCATGGTGTTTCTTTGGCCTTTGGCGAAGCGTATTGGCAGCGCGGCGAGGCTGCTGCGGAGTTGGCGGCAGAAATACTGCTGAACGGCAAATCTCCCTCAGAAATTTCAATCAACGAGATCAAGGCAAACGAGTCGATCCTCTTCATCGGAAAAACGAGCCCAGTGGCGGACAGGCTCGATCTGAGTGCGTTTCCCGATCGCGTAAAACACAGGTGATGTGACAGGACATAGGCCACGCTTGATCGCCCTTGCCTTGACCGGGCAAACACCTTACCTCCGATTTCATGAAAAACGACACGCTCCCTCCACGCGCTGAAGCGCGCCCCGTTCAAATTGAAACCCACGGCATTACCCGGCAAGACGCCTACAGTTGGTTGCGGGCCGACAATTGGCAGGAGGTCATGAAAGACCCCAGTGTGCTAGATGCGGACATCCGGGCGTATCTTGAGGCGGAAAACACCTATCACGAGGCGCAAATGGCGCCGACGAAAGCGTTGCAGGAAACGTTGTTTTCCGAAATGCGAGGCCGCATCAAGGAAGATGACAGCGCGGTTCCCTCCCCTGATGGCCCTTATGCCTACAGCCTGAAATACAAGACGGGCGGACAGCAGCCGATCTTCTACCGAACACCGCGCGATGGTGGTGAAGAGACTATCTTGCTGGATGGTGACAAGGAAGCCGACGGCAAAGCCTATTTCAAGATCGGCGGCGCCAGCCATTCCACGGACCATAAGCTGTTGGCCTGGGCCTACGACGACAAGGGATCTGAGTATTACTCCCTCCAGTTCCGCAATCTAGAGACGGGCAAAGACACCGGTTATGTCATCGAAGACACGAGCGGCGGCGGTGTTTTCTGCGCGGACAGCAAATATGTCTTTTACATCCGCCTTGATGCCAACCACCGACCGTCCAAACTGTTCCGCCATGAAATTGGTACGGACACAGCAACAGATGTGCTCGTCTACGAAGAAAAAGACCCTGGCTTCTTTATGGGCGTCGGCAAAACGCAGTCCGGCGACACGATTGTCATCGACATTCATGATCACGAGACATCCGAAATCTGGATGATCCCGGCGGATCAGCCCACAACAGCGCCCGCCCTGATCGCTGCTCGCGAAACCGGCATCGAGTATTCCGTCGATGACCATGGCGACACGCTTTACATCCTGACCAACGCCGACGGCGCGGAAGACTTCAAGATCGTGACCGCTCCGAAAGCCACTCCAGGCCGTGAAAACTGGCGCGATCAGGTGCCGCACAAGGCCGGGTGTTTGATCCTGTCTCACTGCGTCTACAAGACATTCATGACCCGTTTGGAGCGGGAAGATGGCTTGCCGCGGATCGTCATCCGCAACCTTGCAGACGGCAACGAACATTATGTCGCCTTTGACGAGGAAGCTTATTCGCTGGGATTGTCTGGAGGGTATGAATTCGACACCGAGACCATCCGCTTTTCCTATTCATCAATGACGACGCCGTCACAAACGTTCGACTACAATGTCGCAACGGGCGAACGCACCTTACGCAAGGAACAGGAAGTGCCCTCCGGCCATAAGGCCGATGACTACGTCACCCGGCGCTTGATGGCACCGGCGGCTGACGGCGAAACGGTACCGGTCTCAATTCTCTACCGGAAAGACACACCGCTGGACGGCTCGGCCCCACTCCTGCTCTATGGCTATGGGTCTTACGGCATTTCCATCCCTGCCAGCTTCAATACGAACAGTCTTTCGCTGGTCGATCGCGGGTTTGTCTATGCCATCGCCCATATCCGCGGCGGCAAGGAAAGAGGCTTCGGCTGGTACAAGGCCGGACGGCGGGAGAACAAGAAGAACACCTTTACAGATTTCATCGCGGCGGCTGATCATCTGGTCAAGGAAGGCTTCACAAGCTACGAGAACATCATTGCGCAAGGCGGATCGGCCGGCGGTATGCTGATGGGTGCGATCTCGAACATGGCGCCGGAGAAATTCGGCGGCATCGTTGCCGAAGTCCCGTTTGTCGATGTGCTGGCAACCATGCTGGATGACACATTGCCCCTCACCCCGCCGGAATGGCCGGAGTGGGGCAACCCCATCACCGACAAAGCGGCCTATGAGTACATCGCTTCGTATTCGCCTTACGACAATGTCGAAGCCAAGGACTACCCGCCGATCTTCGCCCTTGCAGGTCTGACCGATCCGCGTGTGACCTACTGGGAACCAGCCAAGTGGGTTGCCAAGCTGCGCGCAACGAAAACCGGTGACAGTCTCGTAATGCTCAAAACCAACATGGACGCAGGTCATGGCGGGGCATCGGGACGCTTTGACCGGCTGAAGGAAGTCGCCCTCGTGCAAGCCTTTGCGCTTCAGGTGACCGGCAAGGTGTAAGCCTCTTCACAGTCTTGTGAAACTATTACCGGGTCCGGAAACGGATCCGGTTTTTCTTTGGCCGTGAAGTCGCTTAGTGTGATCGGAGTGACTTCATAATGACAAGCAGGGATATCATGACCCGTACATCGTCCAGATGGCTTCGGCGCACCGCCAGTTTCACGCTGACCGCCGCCCTTCTCACGTCTGCCTCGGTGACTCAGGCTGCTGAACTGCGCTGGTCATCACCGACCGATCCGCAGACAATGGACCCGCATGCAGTCAACTCCGCACCGGTGCTCGGGTTCTTGAATAATGTCTATGAAGGTCTTGTCAGGCGCGGCAAGTCCATGGACATCGAGGGGTCCCTTGCCGAGAGCTGGGAGCCAATCGGAACGGACGGATGGCGCTTTAACTTGCGCAAAGGCGTGAAGTTTCATGATGGAGCTGAGTTTACCGCTGAAGATGTCTTGTTCTCTTACCAACGCGCTTCATCCGAAGCCTCAGACACCGCATCCTGGTTTGCTCCGGTAAAAAGCGTTGAAGTCGTCGATGACTTTACGGTCGATTTCCTGACCCACGCCCCCGACCCGATCTTTCCCGATTCCATCGCAAACTTTATGATCCTCGACAAGGATTGGGCCGAAGCAAATGATGCCGCCCTTCCCGCGAAGGATGCAGAAACTTACGCCACGCTGAACACAAACGGCACGGGGCCGTTCAAGGTCGTCAGCCGGCAACCCGGCGTCGAGACCGTGCTGCAACCGTTTGATGGTTGGTGGGATACCAAGGAGCACAATCTCACCAAGGCCACCTTCTTGCCAATCGCCAATCCGGCGACGGCAGTTTCTGGACTGCTCTCCGGTCAAGTCGATCTGATCAATCCGGTTCCGGTTCAAGACGTCAATCGGGTCGCCAATCAGCTAGGATTGAAACTGCATCAGGGCATTGAAGCCCGGGTCATCATGCTCGGCTTCGGGCACGCCCACGACACCTTGAAGTATTCCAAGGAAACGACCGGCAAAAACCCCTTCCAGGACGTTCGGGTTCGCAAAGCGGTGCAAATGGCGATCAATACCGAAGCCATGATCGACAAGATCATGCGCGGCAGCGCGGAATTGGCAACGCAACTCGTCAGCCCGCAAATGAAAGGATACAGCTCCGCAGCCTCAGACCGGTTTGGCTATGACCCAGCTGCTGCCAAGGCCTTGCTGGCCGAAGCTGGTTATCCGGATGGCTTCTCTTTCGGACTGATGTGCCCCAACGACCGCTATATCAATGATGAAGCGCTGTGCAAGGCAATGGCGGCGATGCTGACGCAGGCAGGCATGCGCGCCGAGTTGAATGCCATGCCGGTCCGCAGCTACTGGCCAGAACTTCGCTCCGGCAATTTCGACATGTATCTCCTGGGTTGGTCACCCGGAACTTTCGACGCCGAACACCCAATCCGGTTCCTCGTCACCACGAGAAATGATGAGAAGAAGCTCGGCAGCTGGAACTTTGGCGGCTACTCAAATCCGCAGGTGGATGCGCTCTTGCCGCAAATCCAGCGGGAGATTGATCCGGCCATGCGACAGCAAATGCTGGATGAGATCGCTCTCACCGTTCGCGACGATGTGGTCTACGTGCCGCTCCACATCCAGCCTCTGCTGTGGGGCTCCAAGGACACGGTCGATCTGACCCAGCGGGCCGATAATTTCCTGATGCTGCGCTGGATTACAGTCAACTAGATCAGCGGGTGCTTAATCGAAATCGATTGAGCGCCCAAAGCTGATCGTTTCGAAAGGAGCCGAGCATCTTTGGGCGCTTCTAACAAAACGCCCGATGCTCTGCTCAACATCCAAGACTTATAAAACATACCGGCGCCGCTCGCGCCGGTATTTTTCCTTCCGGTCAAATAACAACAATTCTTCTCCAATATTTCTTCAGAATATTTATTCGGATAACGAAATATAGATTAGAGATTACAAAGAATAATATAAATATTACAGGCATTTAATGACGACAGTTTAATTTGAAATCTTCTCCGATCACGACCAAATCGTAACCGTCACCACCGGACAACAGTGTCCAAAACGATGGTCCTTGCGGAGGAGCAAAACAATGACTTACCAGCCTACCCATCCCCTGCCGTTTTCAATCAACACCGCGCCAGTCATGCCGATAGACCTCTATGTCCCGGCTGGGCCGCCGGGTGATCAGAACGGAACCACCAACACCGCTCTCTTCATGACCGATCTGGATGAACTCGGCTGGACGGTGCCGGACGCATTGGATGTTTCGACCAGTCCGGTCGAGTTCAACGATCTGCCATTCTTGAACCTGGACCCCTACAATCTGGACGGTAAAGACAATCTTCCGACCGGCGACCTTGCAGAAGGGCCGCAGGGCGGTCTCAGTTCCCAGGTCGATGTCCAGGCAGGCTCCGGCGAGCAACAGGTTAACTTCAGCCTCGAGATGGAAAACTACAAGTACACCACGGAGTACGGACAGATTAACATCCTCACGCTGGCCGAAGAACGCACGACAGAAATCAAGACCATCAATTTCAACGGCCAAGAAGTCGCGGTGGAGTATCAGGCTGGCATTGCGCATGAATTTGAAGGCAGTTTCTACGACAATGCCTTCCGGGAGCTTTATGTCGAGATGGCTGTCGAAACCGGGATGACAATCCAGGCCGAAGCCTTCGACGCCAACGGCAACCCGATCATGACTGCGTTCGGATACGAGCAGGCGCTTGAAATCTATGGTGAGGCCTTCGATTATGGCATTGAAGAATTCGAAATGGCCTTCGAACTCGGAATTGAGCTCGAACTGAACGATTTCGGCATGTATGAAATGACACTGTCGGTGATGTTTGAAGGCGAAATCGTCTACATGAACGGCGCCGAGCGGACTTACGAGTTTGAAGACGAGCTGTTCTTTATGTTCTCCGACCAGGATCAGATTGACTTCAACCAAATTCCGGACGGGCTCTACAACGAGATCCAGAAATTTGCTGCCGGCATGGGTGATGCTTGGGGCGGTATGGAAATCCTGAACGCTCAACTGGAAGCGATCTTCCTGCAGTTGCAGGAAGACGGTCACTACCAGGCCTGGGATGACGTGGATCAGGGACTGGACAATCCGTTCGACTTCAACGTTCCGCCGTCCGACTGGCTGACCTGATAGAAGCGAACCACTCCGCAGAATTCATTTCTTCTGGAAGATCTGCCTTTTCCTTGAACGGACCGGTGGCAAAACCATCGGTCCGTTGCCGCATTTCAGAAAACCAACAATCTGGTCATATCGGATTTTGCCCCCACAATAGCTTTTGACGTTTCGATCAGATCTTTGTACGACAGAACTCTGATTTTAAAGACATCTCTGAACAGAGATGCCGTCCGCGATTGCCAGAGGTCTTTATGCCGAATTTTGTGAGTAAAACTCGAAATGCCGGAAACCGACTAGGGCTCATTGCGGTCTGCACCCTCGCATTCGCCCTAAGTGCCTGCCAGATCCAGTCGCCTTCAGATATTCTTTTTGCACCGACCTATAATACCGACCGCGGCAGCATTCCGGTCGTATCTGGAACTCAGTATGACTGCCGCACGTTCCAGGGCAGCGGTTGGAAAGGGTTTGCCGGCGGCCGAGCAGCGAACTGGGGAGAGCCTTTCCCAGTCGCCCGGACAGCCTGTTTTAAGACGCGGGACGAGTGCCAGGCTTTTCTGACCCTGATGAGCGGTTACATCGACTATCAGCCCTACTTTCGCTGCCAGCCCCACACGGCCTGATATGATCAGCTGATCTGCCACACTATGTCCTGTCGTTGTCGGAAAATGTGCAAGATCAGTTCTCTGCGGCGGCATGATCTGACCGCTTAGATCAAAGTTGATACCGTGGGCAGCTGTCCTTGAAACACAGGTCTTTCGGCTAGATAGATCCGCATGAACTCCCGCAGACACTTAGCACGTGCGCTCAAAAGCCTACCGGTTGGCCAGACAGCGTAGATATCCCGTTGCTGGCCCTGCCAGTCCGGCAGGAGAAGCTTTAATCGGCCCTGCTCCAACGGCTCGGCAGCTTCAGTCACACTCAAAAGACACACGCCAAACCCGTCCTCTGCAAACTGACGGACCAGCGCGATATCATCAACAATCACATCCCCCTTGAGATGCAACACACAAGTGCTGCCAGTCAACTTGTGGCTCAAACGCCAGGCCGGGATCGTGCGGACGGCGATGATAGCATGCCGCTCAAGATCGTTTGGGCCTTCCGGCATGTTGCCCCCCTCAAGATAGGACGGCGCTGCCATAACCGCTGTCGAAATAGATCCCATCTTCTTTTGATAAAGACGCTGATCCTGCTGGGGGCCAATTCTTAAAGCCAGATCGATACGGTCTTCCAGCAAATCGATATTGAAATTGCTCAATCGCAAGTCCAGGCGAATGCCAGGGTGGCGTCTCATGAAGGCGGTCCACATTGGCTGCAGGGCACCGACAGATATATTGGTCGGCGCAGCCACAACGAGGGGCCCACTGAGTTCGTGCATCTCGGCGCTCAAGTTGCGCGCGGTGACCTCTGCCTGTTCCACGATGCCGGCAAAGGCCTGAAAATATGCTTCTCCTTCAGAAGTCAGTCCGAATTTGCGGGCGGAGCGATGAACCAGTTGATGCCCGAGCTTGTCCTCCAGTCGTTGCAATCGTCTGGTGACGGTCGCAGCCGGCAAGCTCAGCGCTGCACCGGCACCCGTTAAGCTGCGGGCTTGGGCGACGTGTACAAAGAGCGCAATATCATCAAGCATGATTTCATTTTCGGAATTTAAATTGTCGATAATCGGTATTTATCATGAAAAGTGAAATTCATATACCTCTCCTGTCCCCAAACAAATCAGGAGATGATCATGAGCCACTATTTCATCAGCGCCAGTATCGAAATGACCGAGGGTTCGAAGCTTGAGCAGGTTGAATCCGAGCTTCAAAAGCTGGTTGCGCAAACGCGCGAAGAACCGGGCTGCATTTTGTTTGAAATTCGCCAGAACCTGAAAGAACCAACAAAGTTCACCTTGTGGGAGTGCTGGACCAATCCGGACGCCCTGGCTGCGCATTTCGAAGCTGACCACACGAAAGGCTATCTGGCTCAAAACCTCACGGAGGTAAGGCACATCGAAGCGCTCGGAGAAATTGGAGACAAGACCTTCGCCGATGCGATCAAGGCGCACGCATGAGACATCGCGTGATCTCAACCGCTTTGATGTCCTTCTTCTTGTCGTTTCTGATGTCTTGTTGGGTCACCCTGATCAATCTCGGCTGGAGCGACGCTTTCCTTGGTCAATGGATGTCTGCGTTCCGGCTGGCATGGCCGGCCGCCGCCGCAATTGCATTCTGCTTTGGCCCGTTTGTCCAAAACGCCACCACCTACATCACGCAGCGCATACCACGTTAGGCACCGCAGCTATGAGAGATTCAATGCTTCCAATTCGTCAAAACATCGAACAACTCGGCCCGGTCGCCGGACCGTACAGTCATGCCGTGATCCACGGCGATACGCTCTATACGTCGGGGCTGACGGCCTTTGGCTCAAACAGCCAGTCCGAAGGAGCCGCGGCGCAGACGCATTCCATCTTGGACCAACTCTCTGTTCTTGCAGAGAGCTGCAACACATCCCTGCAGCACTTGCTCAAGGTTACGATCTTCGCGGTGGATCCGGCCGACATTCCAGAAATCAGAGAGGTGCTCACAGACCGCTACGGCGAAAACGTGCCGGCCAGTTCTCTTGTGTTTGTAAAGGAGCTGTTTTCACCTGATCTCCGGCTGGAAATAGAGGCAGTGTTCGCAGTGCAACCCACCTAAGTCCCCATGCCGCTACGGCGGGTTTGGTCTCGCAGTGTCCGGGGCACCTAATCAAAACCGGCAATGCGGCCATCATACTGCGTTGCCGGAGCAGCATAATTCAGAGGCGGCTTTACAAACTACACTGGAGGAAGACAGTCTCTTTAATGGGCGTATCATAATAGGCCGGGATCTCCACAAACCCTGCATCCTTGTACAAACGAATGGCGCCTTCCATGGTGGGAAGTGTGTCCAGCCGCATATACCGATAGCCTGCGCTTCTAGCCCGTGCCAGAACGGCTGACACCAGGCTGGAGCCAATCCCGCTCCCCCGTCCCTCCGGCGCCACGTACAAACGCTTCATCTCGCAAAAGCGTTCCTCAGCCATGGGCCGCAGAGCCACACAGCCGATCGACACATCAGAGCTTGTCTTCGCCAACAACAGTGCCCCGGCGGGCGCAACATAATTGCCGGGCAACGTGGCCAATTCTTCCTCAAAGCCTTGATACGACAAATCAATGCCAAGCCAGTCCACATAGGCCCGGAACAACCGTTTGACGTCTTCAAGGTCGCGGGACGGATCAGCGTCCGTAACGGTAAAATCAGTCATGCAGGGAAAAAATCTCGTCCAGTTCAACTCGCTATCATTGGGCAGCGTCCGAAACAGCCGGGATTGCTTTTAAATAAACCCCGATCGCCTCGCGGTCGGAGGCCGGAAGGCGGGCCATATTTTCCTGTACCGGCACCATCTCCCCGCCAACAGAATCGTAATCCGGTGTAAATCCGCTTTCCAGGTAATAGGCAATGTCGGATGCGCTCCAGCTGCCAAATCCCCCCGGGACAGGGGTGATGTTCGGCACCCGCCCCTCACCCGTTGCAGCCGGTGCACCGCCCAGCCAGTCGGAAAGGATCAAGCCGCCAGCAAGATCGCGCGGCGTATGGCATTCCCCGCAATGACCCGGGCCTTCCACGAGATACCGTCCCCGCTCCCAAATTGCGGGATCCACATCCTCTCCACTGACAGCTGCTGCAACAACCGGCGCTGGATCGAGGAACATTCGTTTCCAAAGCCCGACGCCCCGCCGGATGTTGAAAGGGAAGGCGAGCTCATTCGGCCCGGCATCTCCGCCGACAGCTGGCAGGGTCTTCATGAAGCTGAAGAGATCATTGATGTCCGCCAGATCCATCCGGGCGTAAGAGGCATACGGAAAGGCCGGGTAGTAATTCCGGCCATCAGGAGATGTCCCGCGTGTCATCGCATTGGCCAGATCAGCGATTGACCAATTCCCGATACCGTCATTCGGGTCTTGTGAGACATTTGGTGCCACGAAAACGCCAAACGGGGTTTCAAGACGCAGCCCGCCGCCGAGTTTCAGCTTGTCGTCGCCTTTCGCCTCAGGCGCGGCGTGGCAGGAACTGCATCCAGATGCCCAGAACACAAGCTCTCCATTGCCGGGATCGCCCGGTCCGAGATTGGCAATTGTGTTTTCGTCCAAACGGGTTGGGGCGGAGAGAAACCAGCCCGTGAGCGCCGCAGCAACGCCCAGCACAATCACGAACAGCAAGAGCTTTTTCATGACGGTTCTCCCCTCACCCCGAATAATGGATCCCGGAAATCCTAGTTCTTGACCCGGAACCCTTCATGGCACGACTTGCATGTACCAAAGACTGGCCCCATCGCCGCTTTGAAAGCATCGAGATCAGCTGGTCCAGCGCGTCCGGCTGCTTCCATCGCCGTGCCCGTTGCAGCAGCGAACTTCGCGATCTCGGCATCAAATCCGGCCCGGTTGTCCCAGATCGCCGGAGCAGCTTCAGTGTCGCCCGTGTTTGATCCGTTCGGGAAATAGTCTCCAAAAGTAAGGGAGGCTGCGCGCATTGCGGCAATCGCCGCTTTTCCGGCAGCAGGCGAATAGGCGATTTCGCCCTTCATCAAGCCGCCGCCAAGGCCAGCAGCTGCACCAACGGACGACATGATCGCCTGCCGGTCACCAATTGGATCATCGTCCGCCTGGGCCGCCCCAAGGCTGGCTGCAATCGCGATCGAAACAATGGAAATGCACTTCGAAATGGTCCGCATGGTCCTCTCCTCACTGACAGGTCTCAGCTTTGCTCAAGCGGATCTGCGTGTGGGAGCGTCCATCCCGGCAGCCGCATAAACCTAGGGGAGCGGAAAGTTGCGAGCGTTGCAAGCTTTGAAATGTAACAACCGTTATCAAGAAATAGTGCGCAAACGTCTACCGAAGACAAAAAAGCCCCCGGTCTCGAATGAGGCCGGGGGCTGAAACGTCTCAGTAGCGAAGGTTTACTTCGTTGCGGCTTCGTACATCTCCAGGACGTAGTCCCAGTTGATCATGTTGTCGATGAACGCTTCCAGGTACTTGGGACGCGCATTGCGGTAGTCGATGTAGTAGGAATGCTCCCAAACGTCACAGCCCAGGATTGGGCTTGCGCCGTGAACCAGCGGGTTTTCACCGTTCGGAGTCTTCATGATTTCCAGTTTGCCGTCCTTGACTGCAAGCCATGCCCAACCAGAACCGAACTGGCCAACGCCCGCTGCAATGAAGTCCGCACGGAACTTGTCGTAGCCGCCAAGGTCGCTGTCGATGGCAGAAGCCAGAGCGCCCGGCAGAGAGGTGCCGCCGCCGTCTTTCTTCATCCACTTCCAGAAATGGATGTGGTTGTAGTGCTGACCGGCGTTGTTGAAGAGCGGTGCATTCTTGCCAAAGCTTTCTTTCACGACGTCTTCCAGGGACTTGCCTTCCAGGCCGCTGCCGGCGAGCAGCTCATTGCCTTTGGTGACATAGGCCTGATGGTGCTTGTCGTGGTGAAACTCGAGGGTTTCTGCAGACATATACGGGGCCAAAGCGTCATAAGCATACGGAAGATCAGGCAATTCAAAAGACATGGCAAACTCCTCATGTGTTCTATGAACAGCGGTGCTGACCAAAACGGCCGCGTACCGTGTTGAGCCGCAAAATAGGTTCGTCACCTGCGCTCGGCAAGGCGCGTTTTGAAAATAAAGAAAAATTTTCTTTGTTTTATCGCTTGTCCGGCTGAAACGCGTTCCGGATCAAGCGTGAATCGAAGTTGAGCGGCATTTCACCCTCGACGGCGTAGATATAAAGCGCGGCCCGCAAGATGGCGCTGAGTGTTGTCACGACGAGAGACCCGACCAGGATCAGGGTCACGCCCACCGTGGCCAAACCACTGCCCAAAGCCGGGTTTTGCTCAAAAGAAAAGATCCCCAGCATCAGGATCGGCATCGCCACAATCAAGACCAGGAAATTCAAAGCCCCCAAGCCTATATGCCCGATCAGCGCCTCGC
Source organism: Roseibium alexandrii DFL-11 (assembly GCF_000158095.2). Taxonomy (NCBI): domain Bacteria; kingdom Pseudomonadati; phylum Pseudomonadota; class Alphaproteobacteria; order Hyphomicrobiales; family Stappiaceae; genus Roseibium; species Roseibium alexandrii. The sequence continues at coordinate 349,906 of NZ_CM011002.1, read as the reverse complement.
CCCAGGTTTTTCGAACAGCTTGAACTGACCGCTTGATAGCAGTCACCGGACCAACACCGTCCACCACCAAAATCGGAACGGCGAAATACGTGGCAACAGCCCAACCGGCCCCGAGCAAGTTGATGAAAAAGCGCATTAGCCCCTTCAACCGGCTTTCAAGAAGCTGCAGTACCCAACCGACAAATGCGGTCACCAAAGCCCAGAGCAGGATCTGCGGCAGTCTGCGCATGGACAGGCTGAGACCGTCCATGACCGTCGGATCTCCCCCGGCGAACCGGATCAGGGCACAGCCAAGAAGCGCTGCGTTGAAAAAGATCATGATGAAGTAGTTGATGAACAGGAAAACGAACATGAGCGCCCAAAACCGCGGATCCTGATCCGGTTGTTCGCTGTCGAAGATGCTCTGGAAAAAAGCTTGAAGTTCAGGCGTTGTGTAAATCGCCCAGCCTCCGGACCCAATCACAAGAGCAAGTGCCAAGGCGCTCATGATCGGAAAGAAGAGCATCTCCTTGTCCAGGAGCAACACTTTCCAGCAAGCCGCCCCAAGCGCCAGGGCGCGTTCCAGTTTCTCGATCATGCGTGGTTCCGTTCCACCGTTCAAACCGACAGTGTACGTAACCACATCTTCCGTTAAGGAAACCCAAAGACAGGGCTTTCACACTTCAGATCTGTTTGCGTCCATCCACAGGCAAAGGCCGATTCGGCGGTCGAGTTTGTTGTTCTAACGGTGCGACCAAGGCAAGACTCCGTCAGTTACACCATTTGATTCGTTGAGTCTTTCCAAGATGGGCAGTGTTTTTCATGGCACGCTGAAGCCAGCCCTGTGGCTGTTTGCTTTTACGATTATCGCGGCGTCGCAGCCCCAACAGGTCCAGGCGGCTGATGTTCGGGTTGTTGACGGAGACACGCTCGTCTTGAACGGAGAGCGTGTACGCCTTGAAGGAATTGATGCGCCCGAATTAGCCCAAACCTGCCTCACGTCTTCGGGCAAAAGCTATCGATGCGGCCTAACCGCCAAGGAGCACCTGCAATCGCTGATCATGCAAGGTGATGTCACGTGCAGGGGTGATGAAACAGACGCCTACGACCGGAAACTCGCCACCTGTTTTTCCGGCAGAAAGAACCTGAACCAGGCAATGGTCGCAGATGGTCAGGCGTATGCGTTCTTGCGATACTCCGATGCCTATCGGACCGAACAGGAAATGGCGCGGCTGAATGGCGAAGGTCTTTGGGCGGGCATTGCTGAAGCCCCTTGGGACTTCAGGCAGCAAAAATGGCAAGTCGCAGGGTCAAAGGCACCGGAAGGCTGTCCAATCAAGGGGAACATTTCCGCACGCGGACGGATCTACCACACTCCATGGTCGCCGCATTACAGCCGGACCCGGATCAACAAGGCAGCCGGAGAACGATGGTTCTGCTCTGAAGAAGAGGCGGTTGCGGCCGGCTGGCGTTCACCGATGAGCTAAGGCAGCTATTTCTGCGTTCTGGCCCTGAAGTCATACCGCCAAGGCTGGTTTCACGTTGTCATTGCGTATTCGGCAGACCAGGGTCGGATTGGCCCTCGTCGCCCGACGTTGTGAGATGGCGATTGAACAACTCCCGTGCTTCGCGGCCGGCTGATGAGTTCTCAAAACACACATAAAGACTGTGATTGATCAGCAGCTTTTCGTGAAATTGCAAACTGTCGGCCACGAAGGCCACGCCGGCATCTTCGGCCTTCAAATAATTAAAGACGTTTTTGTCGATTACGATAGCATCAGCCCGCCGAGCTGCGACCTTCAGAATGTTCTGGGTATCGTTTTCCGCCAGTTCGCCCACGATGTCCTCGTCTGCAATCATCTGATCGAGCTTTGCCTCATTCACATAGCCGCGGACAACGCCGATGACGTAGGATCGCAAGTCATCATGGGTATCCCAGTCGAAAGAGCTGTTTGATGGTGTCAGAAACCCAACAGGACTGTTACCGAAAGGTCGTGAAAACAGGCATCGGTCTCCGCTCGCTTCCGCGTCTATGTCAGCCGAATAATACTCTGGATAGACACCGATCCAGTTCGGGTCGTCAGCGGCAAGCATGATTGCGCGGTTCCAGGGAAACAGTTGAACATCAACCTCTATTCCAGCCCTCGCAAACGTTGACCTCACCGTGTTGGTATTCGGCCCTTCACCGGACTCTTCGACATACGGTGGCCAGTGGAGCGTGGTCAGCCTCAGCGTGTCAGACGCAAAGGACAGCGAAGACGTTGCAATGATGAAGGCACTTAAGGCCAATGCGCAGCGCATCAAATTCTCTCGGTTATGCTCCGTATTACACCGCGGGTAATCGGAACTGTCTGGAAAGCGCAGCGTGCCGCGCTTTCCATGTTTTAGTGAGCTCTTTAGCGCTCTTTAAAGAGCGGAGTTGAACTTGTCCCGTGCCGCCTTACCAGCATCGCTGTTTTCGAAGCAGATGAAAAGACCGTGTTCAATTAGTAGATTGTCGTTGAACTTCAGATCACCGGCAACCTTGGCAACAGCCGGATCGTTCTGCGCAAGATGCTCAAAAACCAGCTTGTCGATCACGCCTGCAGCAGAACGGCCGCCCGCGACTTTCAGAATGTTCTGCGAATCGTCGTCAGCTTCCTCTACCGCGATGTCGCCAGCTGCCACCATGCCGTCGAACTTCTCTTCGTTGTTGTATCCCCGAACAACGCCGATTTTGTGCGCTTTCAAGTCGTCATGGGACGACCACGAGAAGTCTGAATCCTTACGTTGAACGAACCCAACCGGGCTAACCCCAAAAGATTTGGAGAACAGGCAACGGTCGCCGCCCTTTTCCGCATCACTGTCTTCGGCATAATACTCAGGGTAAACGCCGATCCACTCAGGGTCCTTTTGCGCCAGGTTGATCGCCCGGTTCCAAGGGAAAACAGCCACTTCAGCGGCAATCCCGGCCTTTTCAAACGCTGCTTTGACAGCGTCCGAGCTCGGACCGCTGGCATCAGCCATCACGTAAGGCGGCCATTCCAGCGTCGTGAGTTTTACGGTCTCGGCCTGAGCGGCTAAGGGGCTCATGAGAAAGGCTGCGGTCGCAGTAGCCAATAGAAGACGCATGTGTTCGTCCTGCCTGATACTTAATTGTGTTTCGTGCTCACGAGTGAGCGTACCAACACTACGAACGAACAATGAATAAGAAATTTCCGAAGTGAAACCATGTCGCTTTTACGCACGTTCAGTGCCGCGAATATTTGTTTTAACTGTTAATAATACTTATCTACACACCAGACAATTTGATTAGACACAATCATGCCCCCCCCCTTCAGTTGAAGGCTTGCAGGGCCATAAACCGGCATCTACAAACATTTCTGGATATTTCCGCCCGCCGTTCCAGACACAAGACATCCTTCCATGAAACAGTCCTTTTGGAGTTCGGTTTGCCTCGCACTTGGTGGGTTGCTGGCACTGGCCGCGGCCATGGGCATTGGACGGTTCGTCTACACCCCGATCCTCCCCTCCATGGCCGAGGGCATCCCGCTGACGCCGAGTGCGGCCGGGCTCATCGCATCTGCGAATTTTCTCGGTTATCTGACTGGCGCTCTGATCGGCGCATCCCGTTTTTTGGGCGGAACACCCAGAACCTGGTTCCTTGCTGGGCTCGCGCTCAGTGCTCTGACGAGTGCAGCCATGGCCCTCACCAGCGATGTCTGGTTCTTCATGATGGTCCGATTCATCAGCGGCCTGGCCAGCGCCTTCGTTCTCGTTTTTTCGACCACCCTTATATTGGAACGGCTGACCACAGCCGGTCACAGCGCCCTGTCTGCAGTGCATTTTTCTGGAGTTGGCATTGGCATTGCCCTCTCCGCTGTCCTGATCGCGGCTCTCAATCACAACACTGCGGACTGGCAAACCTTGTGGCTTGCAAGCGGACTGGCGACCGCAATCCTGCTGGCAGGGGCCACCGTACTCGTTCCGGCGAGATCAAGCGCTTCACTGGCGGCACCGACAGATGGCGGTCGCGCCCGAGAAGATGGCAGACGCCCCTGGTCTCCAACGGTCATCCGTCTGGTTGCCGCTTATGGTCTGTTCGGCTTCGGGTATGTCATCACCGCAACCTTTGTTTCGGTCATGGCACGCACGACCCCGTCCTTGACAGAGATTGAACCATTTGTCTGGCTGATTGTTGGTCTGTCGGCAGCGCCATCAATCTATGTTTGGAACTTAATCGCCGCCAAACTCGGTGCCCGCCGGGCCTTTGCGTTGGCATGTCTTGTTGAGGCAGGCGGCGTTGCGATGACAGCAGTAAGCACCTCGCCAGCAATCTTTCTAATCGGAGCAGCGCTACTCGGCGGAACCTTTATGGGCATCACTGCCCTCGGTCTCGCCGAAGGGCGCCGTTTGACCGCAGAAGCAGGGACGTCTGCAGTCCGCCAGATGCTGGCGACCCTGACAGCCAGCTTCGGCCTTGGTCAGGCGGCAGGACCATGGATCGCCGGGCAGTTGCATGGCGTGACGGGGTCCTTTCAGGCACCATCCATTGCCGCGGCCATTGCTCTTGTGATCGCGGCCGCCCTTGCCGGGCTGTGACCTACCGCCAAACTTCACTCACCAATAAATGATCAAATTTTATCTAAATTGAAAACGTGTGATTTAGAACACGTCAGGGTCTGAATTCCGTCATTACATTCCGGGTCACAGTCAATAACGACTGCATATGACTTGGGAGAAAGATGTGAAACTTGTAAATTCAGTCATTAAAACTGCAGCACTTGCAGGATCTATTTCATTCGGCGCCACAGCAGCGTTTGCTGCACCACCAAGTGACGGATCTACACTTGGCGAATGCTACAACAACTGGATTTCCCATTGTAACCAGACCACACCGGGCTATCCAAACAGCTGTTACGATGAAGTCCTGAACCATTGCGACAGCGTGCACAGCGCAAGCCTTGGAACACTATCAGGATACAAGGTCAAGTCCATGCAACGCTCTGCGCTCACGAATGCCAAGCGTGCCAACACGACACTTTTGGCCCCGAAAGTCCAACCGGTTCGCGTTCAGAACTAACCGGACGCTGCAGCTCAACAAAAAGCCCTGCAATGGACGCATTGCAGGGCTTTTGTCTGTTCGAATGAGCGACCCAAATCAGGCGTGGGAAAACTCCCAGTAAAGGTCTCGTGCCCGGGCGGCAATCGGACCTGGCTGCAGATCACGCTCCTCGATCCGATTGACCGGAGTCACCTTGTTGTAGTTGCCGGATGAGAAGATTTCATCGGCCTCCAAAAATTCGTCATAACCGAGTGTACGCTCAAAGACGTCATATCCAGCAGAGCGCAGCAAATGAATAACGCGCTGGCGGGTGATCCCGTTCAGGAATGTGCCGTTCGGCGCCGGCGTGTGGACTTTCCCATCCTTGGCCATGAAAATGTTCGCAGACGTCAGTTCGGCAACGTTGCCCAGCATGTCGCGGACCACGGCATTGTCGAACCCCCGCCCCTTGGCCTCCAGCATCGCACGCGCATTATTTGGGTAAAGGCACCCTGCCTTTGCATTAACCGGCATGCATTCCATGGTCGGACGGCGGAACGGAGAGAGCGTGATACTGGACGCAGCATCCCTCGGTGCCATGGGTGCATCAAACAGACACAAACAGAACCTCGTACTGTCCGGATCTCCGCTGATGACACCCGGTCCATCGCCTTCCACCCAATACATCGGTTTGACGTAGATCTGCGTGTCGCTGCCGAACTTGGCGCAGCCTTCCTTGGTCAGCTCCACCATCTCCCCAACCTTCATGGTTGGCTTCATGCCGAGAGCAACTGCGGAATCGTTCACCCGTTGGCTATGGAGATCGATGTCCGGCATCACGCCATCGAAAAAACGAGCGCCGTCGAACACACTTGACCCGAGCCAGGATGCGTGGGTCCGCGGCCCCATGATCGGCGGATTTCCCTCGTGCCAAGTCCCGTCAATCCAGGTCCAGGTGTCGCTCCAGCCGCTCATCGTTCTCCCTTTCGATCATTCTGGGTATTTGTTTTCCGTGACCGGACAGAACACCGCTACCGCCCGCGGGTCAATAGCTTACCCGCAACATCTGGATTGCGAGTAATATAATTCTCGCATCTGACGTTTGCGGATTGTAATTGTTCCATCGGCTCAACAATTTGGAATTTTTCTTCCAGTCTAATTTTTTTGCAATGAGTCAGGATCACCGCCCCCTTTGCCGCCAAGGAAAAAATTTTTCCATAGCGCGAATTAGGGATCAGAGCTTGCAAGAAAACCGCATCATCGATATTTTGTTCCCTCTTTGTTCATTAATTTGGAGAAACTCGTAATGGATCAGCGCATTTCAATGATTACCCTCATTGTTCCCGATATCATGACGGCAAGGGCCTTTTTTGAGACCGGTTTGGGGTGGCAGGTGAATGCGGCCCCCTCCCCGCACGTCGTTTTTTTCCAGATACCGGGCGGTGTGTTCGCACTCTATGATCGCAACGCCCTTGAGGACGAGATCGGTTCTAAGGTCACTACTGCACCATTTGGCGCCATGACCCTCGCTTGGAACGCCAAGGCGCGCGACGATGTCGACACGATGTTCGCCAAAGCGGTCGCTGCGGGCGCTCGCTCAGTTAAAGAACCCCAGGAGGCGTTCTGGGGAGGATATTCCTCCTACGTTGAAGTCCCTGGTCGGCATTTGCTGGAAATCGCATTCAACCCATTCTGGACCGTCACAGACGACGGCTCCGTGCTGCTGCCTGACCCACAGCCGTGACGGGACGGCAACGGCGTTGGACATTTGATTTTATTCGAACGGCTTTTGCTTGACCTTGTTCCAGACTCAAGGTTCTCTGCCGCGTCCGTGTATTTCTTGTGCTGAAGGATCCGTTATGGCTCACGCCGCTTATGTCTTTGACGCTTATGGAACTTTGTTTGATGTGCATGCCGCTGTGCGCAAACATGCAGCCAAACTGGGTCCGGACGCGCAACGGCTGTCCTCTCTGTGGCGTGAGAAGCAGCTTGAATATTCCTGGGTGCGCGCCTTGATGGGCCAGTACAAAGACTTCTGGGAATTGACCCAGGAAGGTTTGGACACCGCCTTTGCGCTGGTTCCAACGGCCGACAAGTCGATGAAAGACGACCTCCTGAATGCGTACTGGGAATTGGATTGCTATCCGGAAGTCCCGCAGGTTTTGACCGACCTGAAAGCAACGGGTGCCAAGATCGCGATCCTGTCAAACGGGTCGCCGGCCATGCTTGATGCAGCGGCCAAAGCTTCAGGCCTCACCGAACTGTTTGATGAGATCTTTTCCGTTGACGAGCTCCGGACCTTCAAAACAAATCCGCAAACCTACGAAATGGTGACGACCCATTTCCGCATCTATCCGGAAGAAGTCTCTTTCCAGTCTTCCAATCGATGGGATGTTGCCGGCGCAACCGCGTTTGGCTTCCGGACGGTCTGGATGAACCGCACCGGAATGCCTGATGAATACACCGACCTTGCCCCAAAGGCAGTTCTTGCAGATTTGACTGGCCTGGCAGCTTTGGGCTGACCGGATCTTCATGGCTGACAGATAACTTTTTAAAATGGATAGTTTCCATTATGCTCATATAAATTGATAGTCGAACCGATTATTTCCAAAAAAGAAAAAATATTTATCTTAGATCGCATAGTTGCCGATCTTTGAAACTGTCCTATCCTCTTACCTTGCTGGGAGATAAAAAACAGAGGGCAATCTACTAACCCGTTAAACTTTTTGCACTTTCGCGGCATAGCCTGGAAGGATGCATATGACGGGAGAATCCAACGGCACGGTTGGGAGGCCTGCCGAAACGCTCTCTAGACCACCTCTCTCAAGCAAATTGGGAGGAATTTATGAAAAAGCTTACGACCCGCCGCGACGCGCTTCGTGGCATCGCAGGTGCTGGCGTTGCCGGTGCCGCCACACTCGCTGCCCCTCACATCGCAACTGCCCAAGGGCAAACGACCACTTGGAAAATCCAGACCTCGTGGCCGGGCGGTGCAGGCCTGCAGATTTTCAAGGACTGGTGTGCAACGATCGTTGAGAAAACCGGCGGTGAATTGGCATTTCAGCCGTTCGGCGCGAACGACGTAGTTGGTGACTTTCAGCTCTATGACGCGGTGAAAAACGGTGTTCTGGATGCCGTAAACCCGTTTACGATCTACGCGCAGGGCATCATACCGGCGGCAACCTTCCTGACATCGATCCCGCTCGGTCTGCGCAACCCGCATGAATTTGATGTTTTCTACTACGGCCTCGGCGGCATCGATATCGCCCGTGAGCTCTATGAGAAGCAGGGCATGAAATTCGTAGGTCCGGTCCACCACGGCCCGAACATCATCCACTCCAAGGTTCCGATCCGGTCCATCGACGACTTCCGCGGCCGCAAGATGCGCCTGCCGGGCGGTATGGTTGCCGAGGTGTTTACCGAAATTGGCGCAGAAACCACCGTTCTTCCAGGTTCCGAGATTTTCCCGGCCCTTGAAAAAGGCACGATCGACGTTGCCGATTATGTCGGTCCGGCGGTCAACTATGCGCTTGGGTTCAGCCAGGTCACCGACTACATCGTGATGGGGCCTCCCGGGTTCATGTCGCTCTACCAGCCGGTCGACATCATGGACATCACAGTCGGTATGGACGCCTGGAACAAGCTCAGCCCGCAAATGCAGCAGTTCGTCGAGATGGAAACACATGTCTACTCCGACGCACACCATGCTGCGATCCAGAAAGCCGACCAGGATGCCTGGGCGAAGTTCGAGGCAGACGGCACGGAAGTTACCCGCCTGACGCAAGACGACGTCGAGCTGATGACCGAAATTGCCGTTCCGATCTGGTTCAACTATGCCAACCGCGACGCAGACAGCGCCCGTGTGTTCAAAATGCAGCTCGACTACATGATGTCCGGCTCGCTTGGCTACGTGGATCCGTCTTTGACGGAAGGCCTTGAGCTGAAGCTCTAAGCCAAAAATCAGCCACTTCGGAAATCACCAGGTCCGCGCAGGAAACTGCGCGGCCCCCTCACATCGACGTTAGGTTCGCCGAACAACACTGCACGCCACCCTGAGCTGTGCAGCCTTTTGTAAAGGTCAGCAAGCAACAGGTGTCAGGGCAGACGCCTCTTCATGCGGAGACTGCGGCTGTCCGGGGGAAGGACAAGGCATGCCTCAATTGGATTTCACTCTGCCGCACTGGGCCTATTGGCTCGGCTTGATCCTGTTTCCGATCGTTGCGGCAACTCTGGCCAAACGGCCAAAACCCAAAGAACGGAAATATTCAACCGTTCTGGGCTACTTCATCTTGATTACAGGCGGCATTTTGGGGCTGCATAGGCTTTACCTCAAGAGCATGATCGGCTTGCTCTATATCCCGGTCTTCATTGTCATTCTTTTTGCCAATTCCCAGGGCCAGGACGCCCGTTCGGTCACTTCCGACATGTCCAACCTTGTCAGGCAGGCTGAACGGACCCTTGACCGTGAAGGCGGCCGGGTCACCTCTGCCGAAGCTGAACTGCCGGGGATGCGCCAGAAGCTTGCAGAGGCGGAAACTGGAAGTATAGCCGAACGGCGCGCCCAGCGGGATGTTCGCCGGGCCGAACAACGGATCGAACAGGGCCGCGAGCGCATGGCCGCGGCCGAAGCGGACCTGGAAACCGGACGGCCAGCGGCTGAAGAAGCGCAAGCCAATCTGGAGTTCTGGCAAAACATCGCGAAGTATGCCTTCTGGCTGATCCTGGCCGGGGTGGCAATTGACGTGTTCCTCCTGCCCGGTCTGGTGCGCAAGGCCAACGCCAACCTGCCGCCAGAACCAGAGCTCAGCGAAGCCGAGATCAAACTCAAAGCCCTTGAAGAGGCCGAGCGGAAAGACGACGCAAGTTACGTGTCGAGCGGCTGGACCGGTTGGATCGACCGCCTCTCGCTTTTCTGTGGTGAGTTTGTGGCTTATTGGGCCGTGATCGCAGTGATTGTCTACTACTTCGAGGTTATGAGCCGCTATGTCTTCGGCAGCCCCACGAACTGGGCACACGAAGCCATGTACTTGATGTTCGGCATGCAATACCTGATTGCGGGCTCCTATGCGATGCTGACAGAATCCCACGTCCGGGTCGATATTTTCTACGCGCCACTTTCCAAACGCCGCAAGGCGATCGTGGATCTGCTGACATCGGTATTCTTCTTCATCTTTGCCGGCACGCTTCTGGTGACATCCTGGATTTTCGCGTTCGACGCGATTGCCGTTCCCTCAGGAAATTCCCTGATTTCGGATTGGGCTCGAGGCGAGATCGGCTTTACCGAAGTCATCACCAGCTGGAACCTTGCGCAGTGGACTGACCCGAACATCCGCTGGGGCGAGATCAGCTTCAACGAGTGGGAAGTCCCCTTGTGGCCGATGAAAATGGTCATGATTATCGGCGGGCTGCTCTTGGTGCTTCAAGGCGTATCGAAATTCGCGCAGGACCTCCGCGCGCTTGTGGGGAGGGCTTAGAGTGTCATTCGGTCAAATCGCGTCATTTGATGAAGCCATCGGTTTCACTCGGCAAGGCGCGCCGTTTGCACGATGCGGCACATCGTGCAAACGGCGGAACGCAGCCGATGGAACAGATGGCTTCATCCGAGAAAAACAAGCTCAGCTTCAGATTCACAAGAAAGGGGCCGGACGATTTTGCCCCCTGGCGGCGTTGGGTCACCCTTGTGGTGGGACACACCACGGCGCGCGAACCGCCCTGCCAACGACCAAAATCGTCGCGGTCAAATGGCTCAATTTGATCGAAGGACACTCTAACGATGGGTCTTGAAATTGGCATTGAGTGGCTGACACTCATCATGTTCGGATCGCTGCTGGTGCTGTTGATGGCGGGCCTTCCGCTCGCCTTCGTGACCGGTGGCTTGGCCTGCGTGTTCCTGTTCATTTTGGGCGACGAACGCGCGCTTAACATCGTTCCGTCGCGCATCTTCCCGCTGATGACGAACTACCAGCTCTCGGCGATCCCTTTGTTCATCTTCATGGCGTCGATGCTGGAGCGAGCGGGCATCATCAATGATATGTTCGATGTCATCTATAAGGTGCTCGGGGGCGTTAAGGGCGGACTGGCGGCAGCAACCATCATTGCGTCCACGATTCTGGCGGCGATGGTAGGTGTGATCGGTGCGGCGGTGGTTACCATGGGCATCATCGCCCTGCCTGCCATGCTGAAACGCCACTATGACCCAAAGATCGCCATGGGATCGATCATGGCCGGCGGCACGCTCGGAATTCTAATCCCGCCGTCGATCCTTGCGATCATCTATGCCGTCGTGGCCGAACAATCCGTCGGAGAGCTGTTCATCGGGGCGGTCGTGCCGGGGCTGTTGCTCTCGGGCATGTACATCCTCTACGTGATCATATCCTGCACGATCAGCCCTGAAAAAGGCCCGCCGATCCCGGAAGAAGAGCGCATTCCCTTTAAGGAAAAAATGCGGCTGATGTCCGGCATGTCGGCGCCGATAGCGCTGATCGCAATCGTTCTCGGGGTCATCTTTACCGGTGTTGCAACGCCGGTGGAAGCGGCAGGGATTGGGACTTTCGGGGCAATCATCGTAGCCGCCATTCACCGGAACCTCGACTGGCAGACACTGCGCGAGGCCTCTCTGACAACCCTCAAGGCCTCCGCCATGGTCATCTGGATCATGTTCGGTGCCACCATCTTCGTCGGGCTTTACGTCCTGGAAGGCGGCCAGCAGTTTGTGCAAGGCGCGTTGGAAGCCACTGGCCTTGGACCCTGGGGTATCCTGATCCTGATGCAGGTGGTGCTGGTGATCCTTGGAATGTTCCTCGACTGGGTCGGGATCCTGCTGCTTTGTGTGCCGATCTTTGTGCCGATCGTCAAAGCGCTCGGTGCAGCAGCGTTCGGTCTGGACAACCCGGACGACCTCGTCCTTTGGTTCGGGGTGCTTTATCTCGTCAATATGCAGATGAGCTTCTTGTCGCCGCCGTTTGGCTATGCGCTGTTCTATCTGCGCGGTGTTGCGCCCCCGGACATCCCGATGACGGATATCTTCAAGTCCGCCCTGCCCTTCCTGGCGCTGCAAATCATCGGACTGGTGCTCTGTATGATGTTCCCCGGCATCATCACCTGGCTGCCAAATCTGGTCTACGGCTAGAAACAGGTCAGCTAGAAAGACCTACGGCTGCGCACTCTTAATGCGCAGCCGTAGTATTTTTCAGGAACGGAGGTCGTTAGAAGGCACGTGAAATACCGAGCATCAAACGATGATTCCCGGCAGTGCGCTTGGCCTGCGTTCCGGCAAAGGTGTCCTTGGTGTCGGCGATGCCGGTCAGTGTGTAGTCTGCGCGAAGACGCCAGTTGTCGTGCATCGCGACTTCCACACCGGCGCCAAGAACCGCGCCAAGCCCGACCGAACTCTCGGTCCGGCCATTGGCCTTCAGGCTGTGATCGGTCGCAGCAACGCCAAGACTGACATACGGCATGAAGTTGTTGATTGGCAGTCCGACCCGGGTTTTCGCGGTCACCGACCACTTGGACCCGGTCTCGATCGTACCAAGCACCGGATGCTGACCTTTTTTCGTGTCACCAATATAGGTCGCGGCCCCTTCCACGCCCAAGATCACCCGGGAAACTTCCCAGTTGTAGCCGCCAAAAACACCAAATGCGGCATCGAAACGGGAATAGTCTTTCTTCTGACCGCCGGCTTTCACTTCCGTGACTGTTTGAGACCCACCGGCCTCAAATCCGAGATACGGTCCTGCCCAAATGGACCCGGCAGGAGCCATTGGTACAAAATCAGTTCCGCCACCGACCGGCATGTCAGCGGCCTTGGCGCCGCCGACCAGAACAGCCAGGGCTGCGCATAAAACAAAAGGCTTTAACAGCCAATGTCTTGAGTTTGGAAAGGAATTCCGGAGGCGCCGAAACGGTTTTGGCCGCGGCGAACAGCCATAAAAAACGCAACTATCGCGATTGGTAAAGGAACTTACCATGGGAGGTCTCACTTCGGTTATCTCGTCAAACCCGAAACACAACAATCAAAAATTATTGTGAAACGATAATTTTAAAAATCACAACGATGATTATTTTGTCAACCGTAATGTTTTGAATTTGCGTTTTTTCTCAAAATGGACTAGAGGCTTTTCTCGTCACAGGGCAGCATTCACCCGCGTGGCAACATCCTCTTTGGCGGATGAACGCGCGCTGAACGCCCTGGCCCGAAGGCTCAAGATTCGCAGAACTAATTGATTTTACGAGATGTATTGGCCTTGCACCAATCAAGGCCGGAGGAAATCATGACAGAGATGGAATGGTCCGAACGCGAAAAACGACTGACACGGATCAGGCGGGTATCTGCGTTCATGAAATGGATGGTCAGCGGAATTCTGCTCCTGATCTTGATTTTTGGCCTTATCGTGATTGTTGGGATTTCTCTGCCGAACGAACTGATGATTGCACCGGACGAAACCATCGATTTTGCCGACATTGAACGTCCGCTGGGCGAGATCCCTCAAATCCAGCGCTTCGGCTTGTCGATCGTATCCGGCATCGCATTTCTGCTCTTGATGCTGGCCGGCTGGAACATTCGCCAGGTTTTCAAGCGTTTCCAAAGCATGGAGTTTTTCTCGCCCCAAACACTCGCCAGTGTCATTTCCTTTGGTGTCTGGCTCATTGCCTTTGCAACTTTTGACCTGATCAGCGATCCAGTCGGCTCGGTGCTTTTGACGTATGACTTTCCGCCCGGCGAACGGTCAATTGATGTGACCCTCGATGGGGGAGAATTGTTCTTCTTTGTTCTTGGGGCCCTGATGCTGCTTTTTGGCTGGATCTTGCGGGAAGCAGCGCTCATTGCGGATGAAAACCGCCAATTCATTTGATCTGATCCAGGGGACAGCACATGGTTGACACATCCATCAGTGAACAAAGCAAACGCCTGAAGCGCATTCGAATTGTTGCAAGACTGGTCAAATGGATCGCAACCCTATCCCTCTTCATCACATTGACGGTGGGGATCGGGCTGACTTTTGTATTTCTTTTCCCTGAAGGACCTGCGTGGAACATCGACGAAACAATCTGGATTGGCGAAGGCGAAAGAGCTTTGGCAGCCATCCCATTCGAACAACGGTTTATTTTGGCAGTCCTGCTGGTGGTCAACTTTGTGCTTGCTCTTGGAATCATTTGGGCGCTGCGATCAGTCTGCCGGCATTTTGAAACTGGGGACTACTTTTCCCCGCAGGCTTTGGAAAATGTCTTTTCGCTCGGCGCATGGATGATTTCATTTGCGGTATTTGATATTGCCAGTGATCCGGTCGGGATCATGGTCGCGACACTTGATTATCCGGAAGTGGAGAGAGTCATTGACGTTTCCCTCGATGGCGGCGAAATTTTCACAATGATTCTTGGGGCGCTTATGTTGTTGTTTGGATGGATCTTTCGCGAGGCGGCCCTGCTCGCGGAAGAAAACCGGCAAATCGTCTAGCATCAACGCATCAGGGTCTCGAATATGCCGATCATTATCGAACTGGATGTGATGCTCGCCCGCCGGAAGATGCGGTCGAAGGAGCTTGCCGAACGGATCGGTATCACCGAGCAGAATGTGTCCCTGCTCAAGTCCGGAAAGGTGAAGGGCGTCCGCTTCGAAACGCTGGAAAAGATCTGCGAAGTTCTGGACTGTCAACCCGGAGATATTCTGATCTACCAAGCGCCGGAAGACCCATAACCCGTCGAATTTTCATTAAATACAGATGAAACTGAGCAGATTACTGTAATTTCATCGCAAATTTTGACAATTAAAACGCTCCAGGATTATTGCGCATCATATCCTTTGGAGCTCATTTCTTATGTATGCACCGTCAGTTACAGACAATACTGGAATACGGCTGGCACCAGCCTCACGGACACGGTTGAGACACGGAAAACTCATCAAAGTCGACAAGACCGATATTTGTGATTGCACACTATACGACCTTCAAAACGGCGGGACAGGTGTCGTTATTCCGGACGCCGAAGCTGATTTACCCGACACGCTTTATGTCGCCGATACCAAACTTGCGACCGTGAATCTGGCGAAGGTGCGCTGGCGTGTTGGTTCCAACTTGGGGGTTTTATACTTGGAGAAGCCCGTTCAGCTTAGCCTGAAGCAGTCAGCCAAGACAAAATAACCGGCCGCGTTTCCCGCAGCCGGTCCGAATTTTGATTGCCATTTACGCTTATTCGGCAGCCTGAGCCGGCGCGTAACCAAGCTGAACATTCAGCTTTTCAATCAACCCGACAGCTGCTTCCGCAATGACGGTCCCCGGCGGAAAGATTGCTGCGGCGCCAGATTTATAGAGCTCATCGTAGTCTTGCGGCGGAACCACACCGCCCACGACGATCATGATGTCGTCCCGGCCCTCATCGGCCAGCGCCTTTTTCAGCGCCGGGACAAGCGTCAAATGGCCAGCTGCCAGCGACGACACGCCAACCACATGGACATCGTTCTCAACCGCTTGCCGGGCCGCTTCTTCCGGTGTCTGGAACAACGGGCCGATATCGACGTCGAAGCCGAGATCGGCAAAGGCCGAGGCAATCACCTTCTGGCCGCGGTCGTGACCGTCTTGCCCCATTTTGGCAACGAGGATACGCGGACGCCGGCCGTCGTCGTCCTCAAATGTTTCAACGAGCTTTTGTACCTTTTCCATGGTGCCGGACATTGCGCCAGCCTCCCGCTTGTACACTCCTGAAATCGATTTGATCTCCGCTTTATGGCGATCAAAGACCTTCTCCATGGCGAAGGAAATTTCTCCGACGGTCGCCATCGCCCGCGCGGCCTTAACAGACAGATCCAGAAGATTGCCCTCGCCGGTCTTCGCGCATTCTGTCAGGGCATCGAGCGCGGCCTGCGTCTCCGCCTCGTTGCGCTCTGCGCGCAGGCGTTTCAGCTTGTCGATTTGGGCCGCCCGCACGGTCGCATTGTCGACTTTGAGAACGTCGATGGCCTGTTCACTCTCCGGCTTGAACTTGTTGACGCCGACAACCGTTTGCGCACCGCTGTCGATCCGCGCCTGGGTCTTGGCCGCCGCTTCTTCGATCCGGAGCTTTGGAATACCTTTTTCGATGGCTTTTGCCATGCCGCCGAGCTCTTCGACTTCGCGGATATGCGCCATCGCCTTTTCAGCCAAATCCGCGGTCAATTTCTCAACATAATATGACCCGCCCCAAGGATCGATGACCTTGGTGGTGCCGCTCTCCTGCTGCAGGAAAAGCTGGGTGTTGCGGGCAATCCTTGCCGAGAAGTCTGTCGGCAGCGCCAGCGCCTCGTCCAGCGCATTGGTGTGCAGCGACTGGGTGTGGCCTTGCGTTGCCGCCATCGCCTCGACGCACGTACGAATGACGTTGTTGAAGACATCCTGCGCCGTGAGCGACCATCCTGAGGTCTGCGAGTGGGTGCGCAGGGACAGAGATTTCGGGTTCTTCGGCTGGAAGTTTTTTTCCATCAAAGTCGCCCATATCAGCCGGGCAGCGCGCAGCTTGGCAACTTCCATGAAGAAGTTCATGCCTATCGCCCAGAAAAACGACAGGCGCGGCGCAAACTGGTCAATATCCATGCCTGCGGCCACACCGGCGCGGGCATATTCAATGCCATCCGCGATCGTATAGGCAAGCTCCAGGTCCGCCGTCGCACCAGCTTCCTGCATGTGGTAGCCGGAAATGGAGATCGAATTGAACCGTGGCATGTTCTGCGATGTGTATGCGAAAATGTCGGAGATAATCTTCATCGACGACTTCGGTGGATAGATGTAGGTGTTGCGGACCATAAACTCCTTCAGAATGTCATTCTGAATGGTGCCCGAGAGATCCTTTTGATCAACGCCCTGCTCTTCCGCAGCGACAATGTAAAGCGCCAGCACCGGCAACACAGCGCCGTTCATGGTCATCGAGACGCTCATCTTGTCCAGCGGAATGCCAGAAAAAAGCGTGCGCATGTCATAGATCGAATCGATCGCAACACCGGCCATGCCGACATCACCCGACACACGCGGATGATCACTGTCATAGCCTCGGTGCGTGGCGAGATCGAAGGCAACCGAGAGGCCCTTCTGACCAGCGGCAAGGTTCCGCCGGTAAAAAGCATTTGAGTCTTCGGCCGTCGAGAACCCAGCATATTGGCGCACAGTCCAGGGCTGCTGGACATACATCGTTGGATACGGTCCGCGCATGAACGGCGGAAGACCCGGCCACGTGCCGATGTGTTTCAGATCGGCAATGTCACCGGCACTGTACGCGGCAGCGACATCAATGCCCTCCGGCGTCGTCCAGGCGGCCTCATCCGAAGCATTGGCCGCGCCAAGCGCGTCCTGAAACGGAACCTTGGAATAATCCGGAACCCGGCTCATGCTTGGCCCTCCAGTTCTTGTTCTGCTGAAGCGCTTGGGAGCCCCAAGAGGCTGTGCGCATCACGCAGCAGGTCCAATATATCACAACCGGCAAAAACGAAGGTTCCGACACCGGCAGAACGATAAGCGGCTCCCTTGTCGCCCGGCTTTCCTGCAAGGTAGATGTGTTTGGCCCCGCCATCAGAAAGGACTTTCGCAGCAGCTTCGGCCTCGTTTTCGTAAACAGTGTCGGACGACACGATACACGCCAGCGCTGCGCCACTTTTCTTGTAAGCACCCGCCATTTCGTCGATAGATTCATAGACGGCCGCTTCGCTCGCCTTCAGACCGCCGGCTGCGAATGCGCTGGCCAGCCACGTGGCCCGAGCCGTGAACTGCGCGAGCGGACCAAGGGTCGCAAGAAAAATACTCGGAGCCTGACCCGTTGCCCTTTCATGTGCTTCCGCGGCGGCCCGGAGCGCCTCGAAAGGTTCGGCATAGCGCCAGCCATCGTCTGAGTTTGTCTCAGAAAGCACATCAACGGGCTTTTCTCCAAGATTTGGGAACTCACTGACACCCGTGATCGGGCGTTTGCGCCGGGCGATGTCCTTTTCGATTTTCGTTTTGGTTTCAGAAATCTTCTTGTCAACCAGTCCGCTCTGGCGCGCAGCGAGCAATCCACCCGCTGCCTCGATTTCTTGGAAGAATGCCCAGGCAGCCGCGCAGAGTTGATCCGTCCGCGCCTCAATCGCTCCGGATCCAGCTGACGGATCCATGACCTTCGCCAGGCTGCTTTCTTCCAAAAGCATCGATTGGGTGTTGCGCGCGAGCCGGCGGGCGAACGCATCCGGCAAACCGATTGCGTCTGTGTGCGGCAATACACAAACACTGCCAGCTCCACCGACACCGGCCGCAAAAGACGCCACCGTGTTGCGGAGGAGGTTCACCCATGGGTCGCGCCGGGTCAGCATGCGCCGGGAGGTAACCATGTGCAGATCGGCGGGGTCTTGCGGCACGCCAGCGCCTGCCAAAACGGACGCCCAAAGTTTCCGGATGGCCCGGGCCTTGGAAATGGTGCCGAACTGATTAGCATCGGCGACCAGAGTGATCGAAATCCGCCTCGCCCATTCTTCCGGCGCGAGCGTTGCATTTTCCAGAGCGCGCATGTGCGCAACGGCAGAAGCAAGCACAAGCGCCAACTCTTGCGCATCGCTTGCCCCCGCATTGTGCCAGGCCTGACCGTCCGCGGTCAGCAGGCGCACCGGGCTACCACACGCAACACTTTCTTCCGCTACTGCTTTCAAAGCTGCGATATCAACTGCATTGGCCGTTTTGGCTGCATTCGGGTCATAAGAGGCAGTGAGACGAACGGCTGCCGAATTTTTGTGTGAGGATTTCAGGTAGCTAAGAAACTCTTTGATGAGCCCGAAGGTCTCGTTCCCTGCGTCGATGCGGGTTTCGATCAGATCGGGAAGAACACCAGCGTAAAGGCGAGCAAAATCATCAACAGTCTTTATTTGGGTACCTCGACCGGTTCCCAATCCAATTGGATCCAAGACAAGATCCAAACCGCTGGCCCCACCTTCCAAGTCCTTCAGGATTTGCGCATTCGCAGCTGAAAAATCCGGCAGGTCGATCCGCTGTGAAATGGTCCATGCACCCGGCTTGGCTCGCAAAGCCCGGGCTGGCTGGTCGGTGCGGTTGGCATAAAGCGGCTGGACCGGCAGACCGTCATCGGTATGAGAGGTCAGTCTATCGCGCGCAGCTCCTTTCAGAGCCTTATCGACCGCGGACCACCAGGACTCCTCATCAGCAGTGTAGAAGTGATCTGGCCCGGAAAAACTAAGTGGCATGGATACAGTCTCCCTTGCCGGCGTTTTTAGTCTGCAGGTTAAGCCTAAGCAACTCAGCATAAAGGGTAAGACTAATGAGAATAAAGCGGCAAAGCACAAGTCTCCGCGATCCCGCCGAGCCTCAGACGCCTATCCGGAGCTGATTCCTTGGCATAATTAATTAGGGGTTAAAAACAAATATTATTGTCATTATTTACAATATACAAAGAGGTGAAAAACAACCCCTGATAAACAAATCAGTAATTTATACACCCCCTCCCGCTGGGGAAATGCAAACAAAATGGCATATAAAGCCAACTTGCAGGTTTTTCCATATTGGTACGATCATCAATTGTATTGTAGCGTTGATTTGTTGACGCATGGGAAGTTCTATCCACGGAAGAACAACAAAGGTCCCACAAAATAAATGCGCAACGCTTCGAGTTTGGCTGGGGGTAGGTCACCTGTGCCATGCGCGAGTTAACCCATCGGGACCGCCAACAGCGTGTCTGTGGCGTGTCCAAAAAAGCGGCTTTTAAGCCGTAAAGGATGTGCACAATGCTTGATCAAACCGAATTGAAAAACAAACTGAGAGCAATCTCTGAGGCCAACGCGGCCCACCATGTTCTGGACATTCTGGAATCCAATCTTCGGCGTATGGGGGCAACCCATATCCTGATAACCGGTCTGCCGATGCCCAACCGTCCGATCGACAACCTGGTGCAGCGCTTCCGCTGGCCAGATCAACGCAATGATGGCATCGAGAGCACGTCTTTGTCGGCAAATGACAGTGCCTTGATGCTTGGGCTGGGCTCAAACCGGGCCCGTATCTGGACGATAACTGCCGGTGACATGGAGCATTCCGATCTCATGGCCTCGGCCGGTGAAGGAAGTCAGATCGTCGTTGTGCCGGTTACGGAACTTTATCCGTTCCAGGCATTTGTTTTTGCCAGTGGCCCGGCTCTGCAGGTCAGCAAATATGATCTGTCCAATCTTGAGGCACTGTCGGCAGCAGCTATCTCGCGCCTGCGTGAACTCGGCGTGGTCTCCGGCCAACGCCCGGGCGCTCTGTCTACTCGCGAACGTAAGGTTCTGGAGCTGACCGCTTACGGCAAAACCGCCGGTGAAATCGCTGATGTTCTGGATATCTCCCAGCGGACAGTCCATGCGCACCTGCAAAATGCCAGCGTGAAGCTGAATGCGTCCAACAAGACCCACACTGTTGTGGAAGCACTGCGTTACGGACAGATCAACGTCTAGGAAATTTACTGATGTGCCTGACTTGGCACCTGGACCTGACTGATTCTAAATGCCCCGTGGAGTTTTCCGCGGGGCTTTTTTTGTCACTACTGCACAGATCTCACGGATCAGGATCAGCAAGTCGATCGAAGTCATGTGAAACCGTCGTCAGTCAGAGATGTTGCACGCCAGTTTTTCAAAGCGGTGTCGAGATCAGTCTCGAACACATAGCCCGATGACTTAAGCTTTGCCGGGACAATGTTCGTTGATACCACCAGCTTCTGAATACGCGCCCGGTTGATCCCGTTTCTGATGCCAAACGCATTCAGGATTTCAAACGGCAGACTTGCAAGCTTCATCAAAGGCAAGGGAACAACACCCCGGGGCTGAGACAGGCCGCCGGCTCGCTCAAAACTCTGGCAGATTTCTTCAATTGTATACGGGTACGGATAGCAGAAGTTATAGAGCGATTGCCCCTCCTCCTGCCCCAGCATGAAATCGAAAGACCGGATCAATTCATCAACATAGCCGCACGCTTTGATCGTGTCCTTGCGGCCCGGATAGAGAAAGAACCCCTTTTTCAAGGCACCCGCAAGCCGGGTGAAGTTGCCGTTTTCTCCAGCACCGAAGACAACCGCAGGTCTGGAGATCACTAATTTACGATCGGGCGCTTCTTGCTGCCAGCTTTGCTGGATCTGCTCGGCCAACAGCTTGGACCATCCGTAGGCGGATTGCGGCGCGGTGGGAGTGGTTTCTTCTTTCGGTGCCTCATCTGGGCCATACACTGCGATCGAGCTGGTAAAAACGATCTTTTTGACACTCAAAGCTCGTGCGAATTCGCAGATATGCGTCGCCCCGGCCACATTCGTTTCATAATACTCATGGGTTTCATGGCCAGGTGTCCGGTGGACAGCTGCAAGATTGAAGATAACATCAGGGACCTGACACAGATCCACAGGCAGCGGCCGACGAATATCTGCGATTTTGTAATCGACAGTCTCGACCGGTACGCGCGGTGCGACCAGATCAACACTCACCAGTTCCTCGAACTTGCCGCTTTCTTTCAAGGAAAGAAGCAGGTGGGACCCGATAAATCCGGCGCCGCCAAAGACTACAGCCCGCGACATGCTTTTCCCTCATCCTGAATTCGACCTAGTCAGAAAGCCTCAAAGACCTGAATAAATTACTGACAAATGCGAAACGTTATCGTCAAAACTGCGCCTGACAGAATTGTTACATGCGGCATTCTTGAGATTTACACGCAAGAGTTAAGATAAAATCGAAATGCACCACCTAACCTCCCCTCGACCGGCAGGCTTTCGGCTGGACCTCACGAATAAAATATGGTTTCACGCAGCGCTTAGAGCTTTGCTCAACCTCAAAGGTGCCTTGTCTTGAAGATTTCCGAAACCGACATTCTGCTCATTCCCGGCTATGGCAAAACCCTGCCAGGCCATTGGCTGTTGCGCTGGCAGGACAAGATGCCAACCGCACGCGTGGTGGCTCAGAGAGAACTGCAGCGGCCGAACAAAAAAGACTGGGTGGACACGCTGGTCAAAGAAGTCGAGGCCTGTCAGCGCCCGGTAGTCCTGGTTGCCCATTCGCTGGGCTGTATTCTTGTTGCGCACGCAGCGCATGCTTTAAAGGAAAAGGTCCGCGGAGCCTATCTTGTTGCTCCCTCCGATTGGGATCGCGACGGCCTGGTTTCAGAGTTTGATGGCGGTGACTTCAAACCGGTGCCAACTCACCCCCTTACCTTCCCGGGCCATCTTGTCGCAAGCCGGAACGATTCTTATTGCGATTATGAACGGGCCCAGGATATTGCCAACGCATGGGGCACCACGTTCCAGGATGCCGGCGAAGCTGGTCATATCAACCTGGAAAGCGGGCATGGTCCATGGCCGGAAGGCATGATGTCCTTTGCCCACTTTATGAAGAAGCTCGGCTAACTCGGCGGAGTACCCTTAAGCTCGCTTAGCCCGCAAGCCTGTCCGCACTTCCTAGTCAATAGTTTACCTCAATAGCTGACTGCGGGCCCTGATCCCGTTGCCGTGTCAACTTCTTGAAGGTGGGCACGCGCCGCCTCATCGAACATCATCATGTCTGTGCCGTGAGCCATAAGCCTGAAGCCTTGGGCGATGGCCTCCTCAACTTTAGCCGCACCAATGCAGAAGATACCGGCGATCTTCCCTGCCGCTTTCGCTCGGGCAGCAATTTCGCCACAAACCCGGGCTGTCTCCGCCCCGTTAGGATCCAGCTTTTCGCCGCTCGACAAAGCCAGCGACAGATCGCTTGGTCCAACAAATACTCCGTCCAGACCCGGCACCGCCAAGATGTCCTCCAGCGCGTCAACAGATGTGCGCGTTTCCACCATGGCCAGTGCCAGCGTTTGTTCGTTTGCAGTTTTCAAGTAGGCATCCGGCGTCTGCTGGTTAAGCGTGACCACACGGAACGGTGCCCAACTGCGTCCCCAACCGGCGGATACTTGACCGCCTTAACGAAGGCCTCAGCATCTGCGCGGGAATTGATCATTGGAGCCAATCAGGCATTTCTGCGCCCATATCCGCCAATCGGCTGGCGGTTGCATTGCCGCCGACGGGGATTCGCGCAATCCGGTGAGCCCCACCAAGCACCAGGGCCGCAAAGCCATCACTGGCGGACTTGAAGTCATGCATGCCGTGCTGAAGGTCCAGGGTAACCGCTTCATAGCCACTTCGGGCAAAAAGCTCCGCCACGATCGGTGCCGCCAACATGGACCAGCCTGTGATCACCGGCTGTCCGGAGCGCAGTTTATCGGCAAGGGTTTTCGGGTCGGTCACGGTGGTCTCCTCCTGATTGGCCGCCATCAGACAAGGATCTCGAGCCGCCCGCAAGCCGGATATGTGCCTCATCCGTACGGGTCCAGCCGACAAATAAAAATGCCCGCCGGATTCGGCGGGCATTTCAAATTCGATAAAGACCAGTTCGGTCGGCTGATCAGCCTTCGTTTTGCAGCTGATCCACGGCGGTTGCCATCAGCTCGTCCATGGTGCGGCGAATCTGGTGATCAGACTGGTCGACATTGTTGGCATCAAAGTCTGCGCGGATCTTGCGGAAAACGTCCTCATCACCCGGCTCTTCGAAGTCAGCCCGGACAACTTCCTTGGCATATTCTTCAACCTTCGCGCCTTCGTATCCGAGAAGCCCTGCAGCCCAGAGGCCCAGCAGCTTGTTGCGACGTGCGGTTGCCTTGAACCGCAGCTCCTCGTCATGCGCGAATTTGTTTTCAAATCCCTGCTCGCGCTTGTCGAATGTGCTCATGCTTCTAAGTCTCCTGAACTGCGGTGCACATCCCCAATATGGGGATCATTTGGCTCTTTCAATATCCCCCACCGCTTCGCAAATCAACGTAGTAGCGACACGGATTGGCCAAAAGCATGACATTCCCCGGAAATTCGCGCAAAACATAAGATTGTGCTTTCGCCTCGCTTCGGGTAAGTTCCGCGCCGCAATCGAGGATTTGCGGCCATACGGTCCCCACCTGGTCGAAGCCAAATTCCCAGTGAACGACACGTATAGGCGCAGATATCCCTCGCAAGGTTTCTCTCAATAACGAGACGGATAAGCCCATGAACCGCCGCCGGCGCATCTATGAAGGTAAAGCGAAGATTCTCTATGAAGGTCCGGAGCCAGGAACCCTGGTTCAGCACTTCAAGGACGACGCGACTGCTTTCAACAACAAGAAACACGAGATTGTCGACGGCAAGGGCGTGCTCAACAACCGCATCTCCGAGTACATCTTCAACAACCTGAATGCCATCGGGATTCCGACGCACTTCATCCGGCGCATGAACATGCGCGAGCAGCTGATCCGGGAAGTCGAGATCATCCCGCTTGAAGTGGTTGTGCGCAATGTTGCGGCTGGCTCAATTGCGAAGCGCCTGGGTCTTGAAGAAGGCACACAACTGCCACGTTCCATCATTGAGTTCTACTACAAGAACGATGAACTCGATGATCCGATGGTGTCTGAAGAACACATCACGGCCTTTGGCTGGGCAACACCGCAGGAACTCGACGACATGATGGCCCTGGCCATCCGCGTCAACGACTTCCTGTCCGGTCTGTTCCTGGGCGTCGGCATCCGCCTCGTTGATTTCAAGATCGAATGTGGCCGTCTGTTTGAAGGCGATCTCATGCGCATCGTGGTCGCGGACGAGATTTCGCCGGACAGCTGCCGTCTGTGGGACACTGAGACCAACGAAAAGATGGACAAGGACCGCTTCCGCCGCGAGATGGGCGGAATGCTGGAAGCCTACCAGGAAGTCGCCAAGCGTCTGGGTCTGGTGACACAGAACGAGCGCCCGGTCGGATCAGGCCCAACACTGGTCCAATAAATTTTCAAAGACCCCTGCCCTGATCTCACTTGGCAGGGGTTTTTCTTTTGAATAGCCGTCTTTGCCTTTGCGAACCGGTTCAGCTGGTGTATGGAGCGCGCAACACGCCCACCAGATGCTGATGGAGACAACAATCATGAAAGCTCGCGTGATCGTCACCTTGAAAAACGGTGTTCTCGATCCCCAGGGAAAAGCCATTGAAGGCGCGCTCGGCGGTCTTGGCTTCGGCGATGTCGGCTCTGTCCGCCAGGGCAAGGTTTTCGACGTAGAACTGACCGGTTCCGACAAGGATGCCGCCAAGGCCGAACTGGAGCAGATGTGCGAAAAACTGCTCGCCAACACCGTGATTGAAAACTACGCAATCGAGATCGCATAAGCAGGGGAGCGAGATGGATAAGGATGCAAAGAGAGCTGTTCTCTTTATAGCCATAAAAGCTGCAATCTTCATCCTGCTGCCCGCATTTATTGCCCTCGTTGCTGTGTTTTACCTGCTCTGAACTTCCGGAACTCGCTCCATGAAAACCGCCGTCATCGTTTTCCCAGGCTCCAATCGCGATCGTGACATGTTCCATGCGCTGGAACTGATCACCGGCACGCGCCCTGTTGGTGTCTGGCATACAGAAAGCTCCCTGCCGGATGCCGATCTGGTCATCGTCCCGGGCGGCTTCTCCTACGGCGACTATTTGCGGTCCGGCGCGATTGCAGCGCGGTCTCCGATCCTGAAGGATCTGGTCGCCAAGGCAGAGAGCGGCGTTTCGGTTCTTGGAGTGTGCAACGGCTTTCAGATCCTGACAGAAGCGGGCCTGCTGCCGGGCGCCCTCATGCGCAATGCCGGTCTGACATTTGTGTGCAAGGAAGTCATGCTGGAAACCGTGAACAGCGCAACACAGTTCTCTTCGAAGTTCGAAAAGGGCCAGGTGTGGCGGTGTCCGGTTGCCCATCATGACGGCAACTATTTTGCCGACGCTGAAACACTCAAATCCGTTGAAGGCAATGGTCAGGTCGTGTTCCGCTATGCCAACGGCACCAATCCAAACGGCTCGATCAACGACATTGCCGGTGTCACAAACGCCAAAGGCAACGTGCTCGGCATGATGCCCCACCCGGAAAACCTGGTTGAGTCGCTTCACGGCGGCCTCGACGGCCGCCTGCTCTTCGAAAGCCTTTTGGAGAAGGCTGCCTGACCGGCCAATCTCTTCACCTGATTGCCGGAGGCCACCAGACATGCCGGATCTAAAACTGGACAAGGACACCCGCGCCCGCCTCAACGAGCAGATCCGGCAATATCTGAGCGACGAATTGGATACGGACATCGGCAACATGGAAGCCGATTTCCTGATCGACTTCCTGAGCGGGTCCCTTGGCGCGAGCTTCTACAATCTCGGTCTGAAGGATGCCCAGGCGCTGATCGCCCGGAAGATGGACGACATCAACGACGAGCTCTACGGCATGGAGCAACCGGACGATCCTGTTCTCTAACCTGCGTTCAGTTGTGTTCCAGCTGCCGCGCGCGGCGTGGCGGAGCACCGTAGCGTTTGGCGAAGGCCCGGGAAAAGGATGCCGGGCTGGAAAACCCACACATATTGGCAACAGCCTTGACCTGACGCCCAGCGGCGAGCTCGTCCCGTGCAATGTCGAGACGCCAATTCGACAAATACGTCATCGGCGTAATCCCGATCAGGCTCTTAAAGGTCACCGCAAATTGGGTTCGCGACATGCCGGCGATTTCCGCAAGCCGTTCCAAAGTCCAGTTTTCGCCCGGCTCTTCGTGAATGGCGACAAGCGCCTGGGCGACTCTCGGATCAGAAAGCCCGTTCAAAAGCCCTGAATCGATTTCATTGCCTTCCATGGCGTGGCGCAGCAACCGAATTACGACAATTTCACACAAGCGCTGGAAGACGGCCTGGCCACCACAGCGGGGCCGCATCACCTCTTCCACCAGCGGCATCACCACAGACGATAAACTTGGATCGTCTGCAAGGTCGACGGACAAACAAATGGGAAGCGCGGCAAAGAGCCGTTTGCCAACCCCGGAAATCTCGATGTTTGTCGACACGATGATGCTTTCATCAGCCCTCGGGCGAACGAGATCAAGAGCACCTGAAGCACTGTCTTCCGGCGGGCGCAACACAAGACGAAGATCTTGGCGCGGATCTTTGCAGATCATCAGCATGGCATGCTGCACGTCATGGCCGCCCGCTCCACCGTCGCTCACATGAACCCGCAACCTGTCGATCAGGGACGACAGCCGGTCCAGCCGACCATTGAAATTTGTGCGATAAGGCGCCTGCATATCCGTACTCTCGGCTTATTTATTTGTACTTTTATATCGAGATCGTTCGATATTCTAGCCCAAGTCGATCCGATTTATCCAAGACAAAGGAAGCATCATGCTCATCCCTAGACAGACCGTTCCAGCACTGACCGTTGAGACACTCGGCGGCGGGTCGTTTGACCTTTCAGCGGAAACCGCTGACTTTGCGACACTGGTCGTCTTTTACCGCGGGCTGCATTGTCCGATTTGCGCCACATATCTGAAAGAACTCGGCCGGCTCTTGCCAGACCTCAAGGAGCGCGGCGTCGAGGTCATTGCCCTGTCATCCGATGATCAGGAGCGGACGCAACAAATGGCTGACAAGGTCGGATTCGATGACCTTAAGTTCGGTTATGGATTGCCGCTGACGATGGCAAAGGATTGGGGGCTCTACATCTCCACGGGCCGCGGCAAGACGTCTATCGGGATTGAAGAGCCGGACCTGTTCTCAGAGCCAGGTGTCTTCTTGGTCAAGCCAGACGGCACCCTCTACTTTGCGTCCGTTCAAACCATGCCGTTTGTCCGGCCGCATTTTCAGGAGATGCTCGGCGCGCTGGATTTCGTTAAGAAAAACGACTACCCGGCACGTGGCGAGTACACCGGCG
Organism: Roseibium alexandrii DFL-11; assembly: GCF_000158095.2. NCBI lineage: Bacteria > Pseudomonadati > Pseudomonadota > Alphaproteobacteria > Hyphomicrobiales > Stappiaceae > Roseibium > Roseibium alexandrii. The sequence continues at coordinate 322,212 of NZ_CM011002.1, read as the reverse complement.
CAGTCTAACCCAAGACACCATATGGATTGCAGGCGCCCGCAGAGGTCGGGCGCCTGCGAATCCGGAGCCTATCGCCTCAAAAGCTAAGGCTGCTGCTTAAGAAGGCCGGACATCGGGCCCCGGACATTTTGAAAACCAAGCACGGTGTTTAAAAAAAATGCGCAAAGCGCATTACCACGTCACCGGAAGTCCGGGCCCTGCCAAAAGGGCTTTTCAATCTCAACCAGCACTTCGGATCTCTTCAAGCCGATGTCCTTCAGTTGATCATCCGTCAGGCTGGCCAATTCGCGCCGGCTTCTGGCTACGGCCATCCATTGCAAAACCAGCCGCACCAGGTTCCAGCGCGGGAACGTGACTCTTGGCTGGTCTGTGCAGCTGGGTGCGAAGATTGATTCCAATGCACTCATTTTCGATACTCCAAGAGATACAATCGACACATTACCGTGTCTTCAACGGTGACAATCTTATGAATTGACTCCTTGACGGTGGCAATATACTAAATTGTCACCATGACAAATTGGCTTCCTCAGATCCCGGACGGGCAAGGCCCGATCTATCTGCGGCTCGCAGATCAGATCTCCGCAGACATCGCCTCCGGCGCGCTCACAGCCGGAACCAAACTGCCGCCGCAGCGTGATCTCGCTTATGATCTTGGCGTCACGGTCGGCACCATCGGCCGGGCCTATGCGACCATACGTCAACGTGGTCTGGTGAATGGCGAGGTTGGGCGCGGAACCTACGTTCTTGGCAGTGCAGAGCCGATCCAGCTTCAAGAATCTACAAAACCGAACCTTGACGCCCCCGCGGGCAACCCTGCCCCGTCCGCTCCAGCCGTCCACCAGCGCACCGGAGACACTTCGTGGGTGCAAGGTGCGATGCAGCCGCCAAAAGACCGTGCGTTCGCAGGCACGCGCATCGCGGTTCCTCACGAATCTTCAATCAGGTTCGACAGCACATCAGCGCCGGAAATCGGACAGGCAAAGCTGATCGCACAAATCACGTTGGACATTACCCGCGACCATCCGCACGAGATCGCCAGCTACACGCGCGCTGTCCCGCCTGACTGGCGCGCCGCCGGGAAGATCTGGTTGTCACGCGGCGGCTGGGAACCTGATGAAGGCAGCATTGTTCCGACAACCGGTGCGCAGGCGGCAATCATGTCTATCATTGCAGCGACCACAGCACCTGGAGACCGGATTGCCTTTGAAGATCTGACCTACAGCTCCATCGCGCGGGGAGCTGCCCTGTCTGGCCGGCGGCCTGTGTTGGTCGAGCGGGATGAAGAGGGGCCCCTGCCCGAGGATCTGGCTCGCGTCTGTGCCCAAACACACCCACGCATCCTGTTTTTGATGCCGACCATGCACAATCCGACAACGGGGTTCATGAGCGAAACGCGCCGCCATGAGCTTATCGAGGTTGCCCGGCAGCACAATCTCTGGATCATCGAAGACGAGGTTTATGGCTCCTTGCGGGACACACCCGTTCCACCTGTTGTCTCGCTGGCTCCGGAGCGGACGTTTCACGTTGGATCTCTGTCAAAATCCGTGACGGCTGGTGTGCGTGGCGGCTGGCTCTCCAGCCCTCAGTCCTACGCCCAGCGCATCTACACCGCCCACAAGATGCTGACAGGCGGCATTTCCTTTCTTCTCTCAGAGCTGTCTTCCAGGCTGATCTTGTCCGGAGCGGCGTCTGACTTTCGCGAGAAAGTCGGTGCAGAGATTGCAGCCCGCCACGCACTTGTCCGCCAGCATCTCAGCCCGTTCGAATATCGCTCCGCAGCTGATTGTCCTTTCCTGTGGCTGAAGGTGCCCGAACCCTGGAACCCTGGAACTTTCAAAGCAGCAGCGGCTGCAGAAAACGTTCTGGTGGATGATGAAGATGAGTTCAAACCGGGCCGCACCGGCAAAGTCTATCACTGCATCCGCATCGGTTTCAGCAATCCGCTGACCCGGGATCAGACCGTTGAGGGCCTTGTGGCTGTGCGCGACCTTCTGAACGACAACTGCGCCTGCTACGACAGCTTCGAATGACGTTGCCGGGCGCGCGGCCGAAAGCCTTCCGGACAACATGCAAATGAATCGTCTGAGACCTCTCCCATTTTGAGGTTTTGTCTGCTAAACCGGCGCGAAACTGGCCCAGGCGCACAAAAGCATTTTGCAAAACGCTCTAAACGCCGCAGATTTCCGGACCGACATGATCCCGAACGACATCAAGATCACGCCCGAGCTCATCGCTTCCCACGGCCTCAAACCTGACGAATATGACCGCATCCTTGAATTGATCGGCCGCGAGCCTTCGTTTACCGAACTTGGTATCTTCTCGGCGATGTGGAACGAGCACTGCTCCTACAAGTCTTCCAAGAAATGGCTAAAAACCTTACCGACGGAAGGCCCGCGCGTGCTTCAGGGTCCAGGTGAAAACGCCGGGGTTGTCGATATCGGCGACGGTCAGGCCGTTGTTTTTAAGATGGAAAGTCACAATCACCCGTCCTACATCGAGCCATATCAGGGCGCGGCGACTGGTGTTGGCGGTATTCTGCGCGATGTATTCACTATGGGTGCCCGTCCGGTCGCAGCCATGAATGCCCTGCGATTCGGTGAGCCAGATCATCCGCGCACCCGGCACCTCGTCTCCGGTGTCGTCTCCGGTGTGGGCGGTTATGGCAACTCCTTCGGCGTTCCGACCGTCGGCGGCGAAGTCGAGTTTCATGCGCGCTACAACGGCAACTGCCTTGTGAATGCCTTTGCAGCTGGCCTTGCAGACAGCGACAAGATCTTCCTGGCAAAGGCTGAAGGTGTTGGCTTGCCGGTCGTTTACCTCGGCGCCAAGACCGGTCGTGACGGCGTTGGCGGTGCGACCATGGCATCGGCGGAATTCGACGACACCATCGATGAAAAGCGCCCCACTGTTCAGGTCGGCGACCCATTCACCGAAAAATGCCTGTTGGAAGCCTGCCTGGAGCTGATGGAAACCGGCGCGGTCATTGCGATCCAGGACATGGGCGCGGCTGGCCTCACCTGTTCCGCTGTTGAAATGGGCGCCTCTGGCGATCTCGGCATTGAACTGAACCTCGACCAGGTGCCGGTACGCGAAGAACGCATGAGCGCCTACGAGATGATGCTGTCGGAAAGCCAGGAGCGCATGCTCATGGTTCTGCGTCCGGAAAAGGAAGCAGAGGCTGAAGCGATATTCAAAAAATGGGATCTGGACTTTGCCATCGTCGGCGTCACCACCGACACGCTGCGCTTTGTGGTCAAGCACCAGGGCGAGACCGTTGCGGACCTGCCGATCAAGGAACTCGGCGACGAGGCCCCAGAATATGACCGTCCGTGGATCGAACCTCAAAAGCGTCCCGTTCTGGCAGCTGACGACATCGCCGAACCGGACGACTATGCCGAAGCGCTCACAACGCTGGTCGGTAATGCCAACGGATCGTCGCGCCGCTGGGTCTATGAGCAGTATGACACGCTGATCCAGGGCAACACCGCGGCAACGCCAGGCGGTGACGCAGGTGTCATCCGTGTGGACGGCACCCGCAAGGGCCTCGCCTTCTCCGTTGACGTGACCCCGCGCTACTGCGAGGCGGACGCGTTTGAAGGCGGCAAGCAGGCGGTTGCAGAAGTCTGGCGCAATCTGACCGCTGTGGGTTCAGAGCCGCTCGCGGCGACCGACAACCTCAACTTCGGCAATCCGGAACGCCCGGAAATCATGGGCCAGTTCGTCGGCTGCATCAAAGGCATCGGCGAAGCCTGCCGGGAACTCGACTTCCCGATCGTCTCGGGCAACGTCTCACTCTACAACGAGACCCACGGCGAAGCGATCCTGCCGACCCCGGCAATTGGCGGTGTTGGCCTGCTGCCGGATGTGACCGTGCGCGCCGGTGCGGCGTTTGCCAATGAAGGCGACGTCATTCTCGTCATCGGGGGCCGCGGCACACATCTTGGCGCCTCGCAGTATCTCAGCGACATCCTCGGCCGCGAAGAAGGCGCTCCGCCGCCGGTTGATCTGGTGGCTGAAAAACGGCGCGGCACCCTTGTGCGCCAGCTTATCGGCGCAGCGCGCCTCACCGGCGTCCATGACATTTCCTCCGGCGGCCTCGGCGTGGCTCTCGCGGAAATGGCCATGGCCAGCGGAATTGGCGCAAGCGTTGAGATCGACGGACCTGCACACGCCGCGCTCTTTGGCGAAGACCAGGGCCGCTACGTTGTCACCGTCAGCCCTGACAGGCTCGATGCGGTTCTGGAAGACATTGTCGATGCAGGCATCGAGGTCGAGCGGATCGGAACAACAGGCGGCACGGATTTGACAGTTCAAGGTGTTCTCACCATATCCGTTGCAAACCTGAAAAAAGCACACGAAACTTGGTTCCCAGACTACATGACAGCCGTTTGAGTCGGCCATGAGGGGGAAACAGGCAATGAAGGGGCGCACTTAAAATGCCAATGAACGCAAATGAGATTGAAACCCTGATCAAGGAGGCACTGCCCGACGCTCAGGTGGAGATCCGGGATTTGGCTGGCGATGGTGACCATTACGCGGCGAATGTCGTCTCAGAATCCTTCCGAGGCAAAAGCCGTGTCCAGCAGCACCAGATGGTTTATGAGGCGCTCAAGGGCAACATGGGTGGGGCTCTCCACGCTCTGGCGCTCCAGACCAAGGCTCCGGACTGAACCGAACTTTGCCCGTGCATTTGACCTGGTGATTGCCCATATACGTATTATCACGCATTATTCGGCATCATTAGGTTAGCCGCCCGCTGCAGGCAGACAGACAGACAAGGACAAGTGAAATGAGCATCCAAGAGTGGATCAAGAACGAAGTCGACACCAACGACGTTGTGCTGTTCATGAAGGGCACACCGAATTTCCCGCAGTGCGGGTTCTCCGGTCAGGTCGTTCAGATCCTCGACTATGTCGGCGCGCCATACAAAGGCATCAACGTTCTGGAAGATGACGAGCTTCGCAACGGCATCAAGGAATTCACCAACTGGCCGACCATCCCGCAGCTTTATGTCAAGGGTGAGTTCGTCGGTGGCTGCGACATCATCCGCGAGATGTTCCAGAACCAGGAACTTCAGGGCCTGATGACCGACAAGGGCGTTCAGACCGCTCAAAGCGCCTGACCGGCAGCTTCAATCAGACGGTTTTTCAAGGGGCGGTTTTCCGCCCCTTTTTCTATTTGAAGACGTTTTTTGCGGCACCAGCACCAGCTCCTAAATATCTAATCGATTAAACAAAAAGTGGGTCTGGACATTGCGTTTGGTCTAGCGATACACCGCACGCGCAGGCGGGAAAACCCGCCAATCATTGTGCGTTAATCACCCAAAGGGAGTTGGTCGGCATGGCGGCTATGGATAATCACTTCGATAACTGGAAGGAACAACAGTCCGCTGCCGAGCAGATGATCCCGCTGGTTGGCCACCTTTACCGCGACTACGGCATCAACATCCGGATTTTCGGCCGCCGGCTCCTGAACAACTCCGCCATCGAGATCATCAAGGCCCACCGCTACGCCCTACAGATCACCGGCCAGGAGTTGGACGTTGCCAAGAGCCTTGAGATCGTCAAGGCGATGCTGGAAATGGATCTAGCCGCCTCCCGCGTTGATCTCGGCAAGCTGTGCCACCGCTTCATGGAAACAGGCGGCGATGCCAAGACCCTGGTTGAGGAGCAGCTCGCCAGCATCAACACCGGCAAGACCTCCATCCTGCAGGAACCGCAGGACGTTGTTCTTTACGGTTTCGGCCGCATTGGACGCCTGCTGGCCCGGATGATGATCGAACGCGTCGGGGCCGGCAACAAGATGCGCCTGCGCGCCATCGTCGTGCGCGGCGGCAAGGAAGGCGATCTGAAAAAACGCTCCAGCCTGCTGCGCCGCGATTCCGTTCACGGCGCCTTCAGCGGCTCGATCACGGTTGATGAAGACAAGAACGCCATCATCGCCAACGGCAACTACATTCAGGTGATCTACGCCAATTCTCCGGCGGAAGTCGACTATACCAAATACGGCATCAAGAATGCGCTGGTGGTCGACAACACCGGCATGTGGCGCGACGAGGACGGCCTCGGCCAGCATCTGAAGTGCCCGGGCGCCGCAAAAGTGATCCTGACCGCACCGGGCAAGGGCAACATCAAGAACGTCGTTTACGGCGTCAACCAGGGCGACATCACCCCGGACGACGACATCCTGAGCGCGGCGTCCTGCACCACCAATGCGATCACGCCGGTCCTGAAGGTCATCAACGACGAGTTCGGCATCGAAAACGGCCACGTTGAAACCATCCACGCCTTCACCAACGACCAGAACCTGATCGACAACTACCACAAGGGCGACCGCCGCGGCCGCGCCGCTCCTCTCAACATGGTTTTGACCAGCACGGGCGCCGCCAGCGCGGTGGCCAAGTGTTTGCCGGAAATGAAGGGCAAACTGACCGGCAACGCCGTCCGCGTGCCGATCCCGAACGTCTCCATGGCGATCCTCAACCTGAACCTCAAGCGCGAGACATCAGCTGAGGAAATGAACGACTACCTGCGCCAGGTGTCGATCCAGTCGCCGCTGCAGGACCAGATCGACTACACGGCGTCCACCGAGCTGGTCTCCTCCGATCTCGTCGGCTCCATCCACGCCGGTGTCGTCGACAGCCAGGCCACCATCGTCGATGGCGACCGCCTGGTGCTTTATGTCTGGTACGACAATGAAGCCGGCTACAGCACCCAGGTCATCCGCCTGATGCAGGAAGTCGCCGGTATGAAATACCCCTCCGTCCCGGCGTGAGTTTTCCGGGACTTGGGCTGAGACTTAATTGGGATGAGTGAGAAAGGGGCAGTTTTCTGCCCCTTTTTTTGGTCCGGCAGCACAAAAACCCAGGCAAAAACGGCCTTGTTGAGCGCTGGCCAGAACGAAATAGAGGTGGCCACGGGAGACTGTGGGCTGAAGGACAAACAAATTTGCCAAACAGACATTCGCACCAATCAAATTCACTGGAACGGGCCATTCTAAAACATCAATAGCGTTGCGCTGTCTTCGAAGACACGTTTGAAGCTCTTTCACTGTTGGCGCATAATGAACAAGCAGCTATTTCAATCACTTAAACCTTCCACGTTGCGAACAAAAATTTACGAAATCACTTTCCTTGGCATTTAAAACAGCCTCGTAGAATTAATCAAAGGTTTAGCATTTAACAGTAAACGCCAAAGCTATCTTCGGCTTTCTTTACAAGCTGCCGGTATGTCCCAACAGCCACCTCGTTCTGTGTTTCGTTAAAGTAATCTAGAAACTCTGTTGGACTGCTTGCATCGGGACGCATGGCACAGAACCCCATCAAAAATGAGTTCAAACGGATCATTCTCGCGTGCGACTGCAAATTGGAACGACGCAGTCCGATTAAAAACGGCACTTCGTAGAGGGGAAATCGTTCTGCAAGAACTGCTGGCGAAAAAGCAATCTCGCCTTTTTCTGCCAATAGCGAAATCACGACTGTCCGCACACACCAAGCAATTCTCTTATTCACAAGCGCGGGATCATACTCCTCACCAAAGTCATGGAGAAACCATCCAAGATCGAGAGCCTTCTTTCGTTCCTCGGAGTAAGACTTCTTAGGTACAGCGGAGTCTTTTAGACGCGAAAAATGACCAGAAAAATCAAAAATGACTTGCCCTTCGTATGCTAGATGCATAGCGAAAAGATTTCCGGATTGACCCATTTCAATTAGTTTATCGGCGTTCATAAACTGGATTTCGATCCCATTCACCTTGTGCGAATAGGGCAGATCTGTGTTGCAAACTGCCAGAAGATCAATATCTGAGTTTTCATCAGTATCGCGTCTAGCAGCACTGCCATATAACATCAAAGCATCAATCATCCGCGGGTTCTTGTAAGCCTATTCACTACTGTGGGTATCGCCAGCGCAAACCAGAATAGACCGCATAACGCCGTCGTAAAGATTAGCATAGGATCCTGCGAATTCCTTCCAGAATGATCGGTATACCCAAAGAGGAGGAAAACCTCAGTTGTTTTGATGAGTGCTTCACCATATGGGAGCTTGAATTTGTAACTCATCCGGTAAGCTATGGCAGTCACCATTACGACGCCAACCAAAAGAACCCGAACTAAGTTGCCCCCCCATCCATTGAGCCAACCCATTACCAGCAATATCGCTAAACTTAACAATGCAGAAACGCATTGTATTAATCCAGCAGCAGTATTCCAAATCCAGGGCAAAATTCTTCGAAGCGGAAACGGCAACCCTGATTTATGGATACGATAAGCTCCTTTTGCAACACGTGCACGGTCCTCGCAAATAGAAGCGGTCCGCACTACTGAATAGAATGTGTCTTCAGAACCTTCAGATTGTAGATTCGCAAGTATACTTCGGGAAAGGGTAGAGCGTGTTTCTTCAAACCTTAACTTCTGAACTATAGGGGACTTACCTTCAGGAAGGTTTCTTATTGCTGCCTCACCCCCAAAAATAAATTTTTCCGGTTCCGTAATAAGAGTTTGCGGTAGCTGGGTCTCATTCCCTGAAAACGATATTCGGGTGTATTGACACTCTCTAAACTCGCAGTTTTCCAATTTACACTGAGAAAACGACGTCTCAGTGAAATCACAGCCTGTAAACTTCGCTCTTTTGAACGTGCAAAGGCCAAAATCGCACCTTTCAAATGAGCAGTTTTTAAAGATTATAGGAGTTGTAAATACACCTTGAAAGTCGCAATCCTCGAAGTTTATGTTCTCTATTTTAAGGAAATTCTTTTGTTCTATATCCTGTGAGCGATATAGAACTCGACAAGGTCCCTTATTATTGGTGAACTCCCAGTCACCAACCAAAAAATCGTCGTGATTTTCGGACGAGAACATTGGCTCCCACCAGTTTTTTTTCGTCGCGTCCTTACGGGAACTGGATCTCCAGGTTGGATATCTTTTATGCTCATTACTCTACTTTCTAGGGAATTACTGATTTTTACACTTAAAATATCAATCCGCCAGGAGATCCTAAAGAAACCGTAATACAAAAGGAAGACTCAGAAACGAAAGTTATGGTATCTATAAACAGACTAATTATCTGTTTGCGCCGGTATACAAGGTTTCCGGAAAATCGGTCTATAGTTGCTTCGTCCACTCGGCTGACACACGTGCCTCCTGCAGAAAATTACCGCGCCCCAACCTTATCTATGTTTCGTGTTGCTTCAAAAATTGACGGCTTCGAGCAATTGGATCCGAAGCTTCGTACCTTCGATTAAGAGTCGCGAATCCGTCCCTCTCCTCCTCCCCGCCCCAACAAATCCCTTGTCCGCTCCCCACCAAAAATGCCAATTAGGGCCCTGAAAAGAACAAAAGGACATCTCGATGTTTCACGGCAAGGTGCTGGTCGCGCAAGGGGGCGGGCCGACCGCGGTTATCAATCAATCCATGGTCGGGGCGGTGCTGGAAAGCCGCAAGTTCCGCAGCGTGGAGCTGATCTATGGCGCGGTTCACGGCGTGCGCGGCATCCTGGACGAGGATTTTTATGATCTCACCCAGGAGACCACCCACAATCTGGAGATGGTCGCCAACACCCCGTCCTCCGCGCTCGGCTCGACCCGCGACAAGCCGGACCTGAAATACTGCCAGGAGATCTTCAAGGTCCTGCGTGCCCATGAGATCGGCTATTTCTTTTATACCGGCGGCAATGATTCCTCAGACACCGTGCGCATCGTCAACGATGAAGCCCGCAAGGCCGGCTACGATCTGCGCTGCATCCACATTCCGAAAACCATCGACAACGACCTGGTCGAGAACGACCACACGCCGGGCTTTCCATCCGCTGCGCGCTACGTGTCCCAGGCGTTCATGGGCATCAATCTCGACAATGCCGCCCTGCCCGGCATCTATATCGGGGTGGTCATGGGCCGCCATGCCGGGTTTTTGACCGCCGCCTCGGCTTTGGGCAAGAAATTCTCCGACGATGGGCCGCATCTCATCTATATGCCGGAACGCACCTTCGACATCGATCAGTTCATTCAGGACGTCCGCGAGGTCTACAACCGCCTTGGCCGCTGCGTTGTTGCGGTCAGCGAAGGCATCCATGATGCTTCGGGCGAGCCGATCATCTCCAAGCTTTCCCAGGAGATCGAACGCGACGCGCATGGCAATGTGCAACTGTCGGGAAGCGGTGCGCTCGCCGATCTTTTGACGCAAAAGGTCAAGGATGCGCTCAACGTCACGCGGGTCCGGGGCGACACGCTCGGCTATATCCAGCGCAGTTTTGTCGGCTGTGTCTCCGATGTCGACCAGCATGAGGCCCGCGAAGTCGGCGAAAAGGCGGTGCAATACGGCATGTTCGGCGACCGCGACGGCTCGGTGACCATCAAGCGCACCGGCCACTATTCGGTCGACTATGAGCTGGTGCCGCTGGAAGCGGTTGCCGGAAAAACCCGCACCATGCCCGATGCGTTCATCTCCGCCGCCGGGAATGATGTCACCGATGAATTCCGCATGTACCTGCGCCCGCTTCTCGGCTCCGGCATGCCCGACGCCCACCGCCTGCGCCCCAACAAGGTACCGAAAATCCTGGCGGCCGGGTCTTAAAGGGCGACTGAGCGCGTTGCGCCCCTCTCCCCCTTGTAGGAGGAGACGGGAACAAGCGGCGATTTTTGTTTTAAGTTTTCTGAAATCAATCCACCCGCGGAAAGACGCCCGTTTTCTTGACAAAACCATAGACGAAGCTGGAATCGATCGAGGCGATGCAACCGATGGGGTGGATGCGGTGGCGGATAAAATCCTCATAAGCATCAAGCCCGGAGACGACGACCCGCAGTTGATAGTCGGTTGCCCCCGTCATCACGACACATTCCAGAACCTCGTCCATCGCCTGCACCCGGCTTTCGAAATGCTGGACGTCATCGGCATTGTGCCGCTCCAGCCGGATGCGCACGAAGACGGTCACCGGCAGGCCGTAAGCCTTCGGGTCGACCTCGGCCGTATAGCCCTTGATCGCCCCGCCCGCCTCCAGGATCTTCACCCGGCGCAAACACGGCGACGGAGACAGGTTCACCTTGGCGGCGAGTTCCTGGTTTGTCATGCGGCCATTTTGTTGCAGTGCACGGATGATTTGACGGTCTTTGGCGTCCATATCGAAGCCCTGTTAGCAGATTATGCCAATAACTAATCCCCTGATGGCATATTTTGAAATCAATTGCCATCGCCCTCGGCCCATCATGTCTCCAATTCAACGAGGGGACTTTCATGACCGATCATCTCAAGGGCTTTGCCACCCGCGCCATCCACCACGCCTATGATCCGCTGCAAAACGAGGGTGCACTGACCCCGCCGCTCCACCTGACCTCGACCTTCGCGTTTGAGAGCGCGGAAGCGGGCGGCGAGATGTTTGCAGGCGAGCGCGCCGGTCATATCTATTCGCGCATTTCCAACCCCACACTGGACCTTCTGGAGCGCCGCATTGCATTGCTGGAAGGCGCGGAAGCCGGGCTGGCGCTTGCCTCCGGCATGGGCTCGATCACAGCCGCTCTTTGGACACTGTTGTCGCCGGGTGACGAGATCATCGTCGACAAGACGCTCTATGGCTGCACCTTCGCCTATATGCATCATGGCCTGTCGAAATTCGGCATCACGGTCACCCATGTGGACTTGACCGAACCGGACAACCTGATCCCGGTCATCAGCGGCAAGACACGCGTCGTCTATTTCGAAACCCCGGCAAATCCGAACATGCGGCTCGTGGATATTGCCGCGGTCTCCAAGATCGCCCATGAGGCCGGTGCCACCGTGGTTGTCGACAACACCTATGCGACCCCCTACCTCACCCGCCCGATCGAGCTCGGCGCCGATCTGGTGCTGCATTCGGCCACCAAATATCTCGGCGGGCACGGCGATGTCGTCGCCGGCCTGATCGCCGGGCGGGCCGAGCAGGTGCAGGAGATCCGCCTGGTCGGCATGAAGGACATGACCGGCGCTGTCATGGCCCCGTTCAATGCCATGCTGATCCTGCGCGGCCTGAAAACACTTGCCCTGCGCATGGACCGTCATTGCGCCTCCGCCCAGCCGGTCGCCGAGTGGCTGGAAGCCCATCCGGCTGTTGGCGAGGTCTATTTCCCGGGGCTGACAAGCTTCGCCCAGCATGATCTTGCCAGGCAGCAGATGGCCAAACCGGGCGCCATGATCGCGTTTGAACTCAAGGGCGGACTGGAAGCCGGACGGAACATGATGAACCGGTTGCAGATGATCGGGCGCGCCGTTTCCCTGGGCGATGCAGAAACGCTGATCCAGCATCCGGCGACAATGACCCACTCGACCTATACGCCCGAAGAACGGGCCGCCCATGGCATCACCGACGGTCTTATTCGTCTTTCCGTTGGCCTGGAAGACATTGAGGACATCCTGGCGGATCTCGATCAGGCGCTCTCAGGTGTCCCTGCTTCCATGGCCGCATAAGGCTTAAGGCGTTCGGGCAACGCCGGATTTGACCCTTCTCAGCGGGATGGAACTTTCGATATTGGCAACTCCAGGAACCTTTGTGAGTTTGCCGGTCAGAAACGCTTCAAAGGCGGCCAGTCCAGTGGTCGCCACCCGCAGGAGATAGTCCCGGTTGCCGGTCATCAGCCAGCAATCGACCACCTCCGGGAAGGCCTGAATGGCGGTTTCGAACTGATCCAGTGTCACATCGACCTGCTTGTCCAGCTGCACGGATACGAAGACGGACACTTCATAGCCGAGTTTCATCTCGTCGATCAGCGCGCAATATCCGGTGATGATGCCCTGATCTTCGAGCTGTCGCAGCCGACGGGCAACGGGTGTTGCACTCAGCCCTATCCGCTCTGAAAGGTCCTGTATCGAAATACGCCCATCCTTGCGCAACTCGCGCAGGATCTGAATATCAAATGCATCAAGCGCGCCGGAACCCACCAACTTACCTCTATTTCATAGTGATTACCTTCAAGGTATTAGTCCTAAAACGCGAAAAATAGCAAGAAACCTGCAAAGGTAATTCGCTATCTTTACGTAAAGGTATGCATCCACGGGAGTCTGAAAATTGAGTATCACCCATCTAAGAGCCATCGAGCAAAGGCTGCTGTGGCTGTCGCATTGGATGATCCATCACGCCAACCATATCCGGCCAAAGGTTGACGGTATCAAGGTTGGCGGACACCAGGCCTCATCGGCGTCGATGGTCTCCATCATGACAGCACTTTACTTCTCGGCACTCCGCCCGGAAGACCGGGTCGCAGTCAAACCGCACGCATCACCCGTGTTCCATGCGATCCAGTATCTGATGGGCAACCAGACTCGCGTGAACATGGAAAATTTCCGTGGCTATGGCGGTGCGCAGAGTTACCCATCCCGCACCAAGGATGTCGACGATGTCGACTTCTCAACCGGCTCCGTCGGGCTCGGCGTTGCGATCACTTCCTTTGCCTCCCTGGTACAGGATTACATCGCTGCAAAGGACTGGGCGGGGGACCAGCCGCTTGGGCGCATGGTCGCGCTCGTTGGGGATGCCGAACTCGACGAAGGCAACGTCTACGAAGCGCTTCAGGAAGGCTGGAAGAACGACTTGCGCAACACCTGGTGGGTGATCGACTACAACCGGCAATCGCTCGACGGGATCGTCCGCGAAGGCCTGTTCGAGCGCATCGAAAAAATCTTTGATGCATTCGGCTGGGACGTCGTCCGCGTCAAGTACGGTGCTTTGCAGCGCGCAGCTTTCGAGGAACCGGGCGGCGGCGAACTGAAAAGCTGGATCGATGCCTGTCCAAACCAGGAGTATGCCGCCCTCACATTCATGGGCGGTGCGATTTGGCGCAAACGCCTGATGGATGATCTGGGCGACCAAGGCGATGTCAGTGCTTTGATCGACCGCCGCAGTGATGCCGAATTGGCAGCGCTGATGGAAAATCTCGGCGGCAATTGCGTGGAGACGATGGCAGAGACATTTGCGTCGATCACCCACGACCGTCCGACCTGCTTCCTGGCCTACACCATCAAGGGTTGGGGCACGCCTATTGCCGGACACAAGGACAATCACGGAGGCCTGATGAACAAGGCCCAATTCGCCAACTGGCAGGCTCATATGGGTGTTCCGGAAGGCGCGGAATGGGAGCCATTCGCAGCCGATGATCATGCAGAAGATCTGCAAGCCTTCCTGAAAAACGTCCCGTTCTTTGCGCGCGGCACGCGCCGGTTTTCAGATGCCAAGCTGACGGTACCGGACATCTCCCTCGACACGGCGAAGACGACGTCGACCCAGGCAGCGTTCGGCAAGATCCTCGATGATCTTTCCAAAGGTGACAGCGCGCTGGCCGAGCGGATCGTGACCACCTCCCCCGATGTCACCGGAACAACCAGCCTCGGCGCCTGGGTTAACCGGCGTAAGCTCTTTGCCCGTGCCGTGCAGGCAGACGCATTCATTGAGCACCGGATCCCGTCAACAGCCAAGTGGGAATTCACGCCGGACGGCCAGCACATCGAGCTGGGCATTGCCGAGATGAACCTGATGCTGCTTTTGAGCGCGGCCGGATTGTCCGACTCCCTCTTTGGCAAACGGCTCATTCCGATTGGGACGTTATATGATCCATTCGTCAGTCGCGGTCTCGATGCACTGAACTATGCCTGTTATCAGGACGCTCGATTTATTCTGGTTGGCACCCCCTCCGGTGTTACGCTGGCACCGGAAGGCGGCGCGCACCAATCGGTCGGCACGCCCCTCATCGGCATGAGCCAGGATGGCCTGGCGGCCTTTGAGCCGGCCTTTGCGGATGAGCTCGCCGTTATCATGCAATGGGCTTTCGAATACGTTCAGCGCGACGGTGATGGCCAACCGGACGAGCGCACATGGCTACGCGATGAGACCGGTGGGTCGGTCTATCTGCGCTTGACCACAAACCCCATTGAACAGCCGGGCAAGCGGGGCGACGAAGACTTCCGCCAGGGCGCCATTGATGGGGCCTACTGGCTGCGCAAGCCCGGTCCGAACTGCGATGTCGTTATTGCCTACCAGGGTGCGGTCGCGCCCGAAGCGATCCGTGCAGCTGGCATGATCAGTGAAGCGCGCCGGGACCTTGGGGTTCTCGCGATCACGTCAGCCGACCGGCTAAATGCCGGTTGGACTGCGGCCCAGCGCGCCCGGTCCCGTGGCAACAAAGCGGCCACATCGCACATCGAAACCCTGATGTCCGGCCTGCCCCGGCACTGCAAGATCATCACGGTGATTGACGGGCATCCGGCAACGCTGTCCTGGATTGGGGCGGTGGGCGGTCATCAGACGATCCCGCTGGGTGTAGAGCACTTCGGCCAGACCGGCACCATTGGCGATCTCTACCGGCACCACGGTCTGGACGCAGCTGCCATTGTCGAAAAAGTGCAAGGCCTGACAGAGGGAAGGCCGGCACCCAATTACGGATTGGCTGCGGAATAGTCGCAGCCTTTCCGCCACCACAAAGGCTCTTAATTTTCGTTTATCCCACGTTTAGCGTTTCAGATATCCTCTGAAACGCTGGCGTTATTCGGCAAAAATTGCCGAATCGCCTAACATGAACGCAAGGTGAATGCCGGATTCACGGTGAGTATAGGTGCGTTCCGCCATTCTCCGTCCATACCGCAGCGCCCCAATTCGGACCGGGGCCAGGACATGGGAACGGGGACTATGAACAAGTTTACTTACGCAAGCATCGCAGTGGCCGCAGTGATCGGCGCAGGACTAACCTTCGAATTGGTGATGCCCACTCCGCAGGAAAGTGAACTGCGCCGGGTGGAATGCCAGGCCCTGACCATGTTCACCCCGTCGCACAGCAAAAGCGCTGACGAACTTTGCGAGAACTATGGTGGCGTTGCCCTGAAAGATGCAGAGCCGAGCAAAGAAGGGCTCGTTATCCTGGTACGCAACCAGCCGGTTGGCGGGTTCGCGGGCAATCCGAAGGTCCAATAACAAATTTAGGACGCAGCCAGAGCTCCCGAATCGGAATGAGCAAAGGCTTCGACATCTTCCTGGACATTATGCAGGGCAAGCGCGCCCAACCGTTCCACCGGCTTAGCCGCCGCTTCGGCAACTTCCCGTGACATAACAACGGCATGGCCGCAGGTCTTGCCATAGTCACCGAGCCGGGCAGCGATGTTAGCGGCGCTACCGATCACGGTAAAATCGAGCCGCTCCCGCGACCCGACATTGCCGTAAGTCACCTCGCCATACGCGATACCGATCGCAGACGAGAGCGGATAATGGTCGGTCCCCGCGACATCGGCCAGTTTCTCTACAATCTGCTCCGCGCTTGCGACCGCCTGAGCGCAGGCCTTCTGATTGCCCTGATTGGCCGGAAAGATCGCCAGAACGGCATCCCCTATAAATTTCAGGACCTCGCCTTCATGGGCATTTACAATGTCGGTGGCGACTTCAAAAAAACGGTTGAGCTCCCGTACGTAGGCTTCGCGGCCAAGCTCAGTTTCCAACCGGGTGGAGTGCCGCAGGTCACAGAACAGGATCGCTGCATCAATGACATCGCCGTCCCCGCGCCTGATTTCCCCACCAAGCACGCGGGCCCCGGTCCTTTTGCCCAGATAAGTCTCGAGCAGGGAGGTCGCATTGGATGTGAGCGCGAACACCTCGAACAGGCGGCTGATCAGGGCGGAGCATTCAAAGACCAGCCCGAGATTGGCTGTTGTAAAGCCATTGGGATGATCGCTGGCAAGGGTCAAAACATTAACGCGGCCGTCGGAAAACGGCAACGGCATGGCGACATAGTCCGTCACGCCTTGTTTGCGGAAATCCTCCATCACCGCAAAGCTGAATTCGTCCGGGTTGGTGTCGAGTTTTTGCCGGATCCCGCCCAGCCCATCAGCCACATGCCGGAGCGGACTTTCCTGATAAATCGGACTTTCCATGAGCTCATAGGACGGTTGCCGGCTCTCGATCGTGTCGCCTTCCCGGTTCCAGATGATGTGCCGGCCGGCGATCATCGGATGGAGCGACCAGACCAGGACGCTCAGCCGCCAGACTGCAACACCATCAGCAACCAGCCGCTTGCCCAGCGCAGCCAACAGGTCCTCAGGCGACTTGGCTGTCCAGGCCTCGCGCAAAAGCCAGTCCACAGTCGGTCCGGATATATTGCCTCCGAGGATGGTATCAATCGCCGAACCGTTGTGGGTCACCTGCAGCCCATCTGCCGGCATGAATGCTATGCATCCGTCCACAGCCTGTCCTTCGGGCAGGGCATTGGGATAGCGCCAGGCCCCGTTTTCCAGAACGCGAGCGCCTGCATGGACATGACTGTAAGACGCTGTTCCCTTGAACGGGCAGAACGTCCTGTGCTCTGAGGCCGGTTCCAGTTTCGCGACAGTGTCTTCTTCTGGAAAATAGACCACCGGCGGCAAACGCGTTTCATACATCACGCGAGCGCGATTTGAGCGCGCCAGAACCTCACCGCCAAGCGAGGCGACGGTTTCCCCAGCGAGTGGCTCCACCACGATGGTATAGTCGTTAGAAGTCAATTGAGGGCGCGCTGTCATGCCGGAAAGATAGAAACGCATCGATGCGATGTCCAGCAATCCAGCAATGCGGGTCCTCAGGTAGGCCCGCTTCGGTTACTCAGCCGCAAAGAGTTTGGCGGTCATGGCGAGGGTCGCTCCGCACGGCTCTTCGGCCTCACGGCTGTTCTCTTCCCCAACGCCTTCCTGCGGGCGCAAATTGACAAAATCATAGAGCTTGCGATCAAGCAGGTGCGACGGCCGGGTGTGGCCGAGCGCACGGGCCATGACACCCAGACGGCCCGGAGTTTCTCTTTCCCAGGCCTGGAGCATGCGTTTGACTTCCTCACGTTGCAGACCATCCTGGGAGCCACACAAGTTGCACGGGATAATCGGAAACTCCATGCCGTCGGAAAACTTCTGGATGTCGCGCTCCGCCGCATAGGCCAGCGGGCGCAGAACCAGGAGATCGCCCTCATCATTGATGAGCTTGGGCGGCATCGACGCCAGCCGCCCGCCATGAAACAGGTTCATGAAAAACGTTTCTAGAATATCGTCACGGTGATGGCCAAGCACGATGGCCTCGCATCCCTGCTCCCGAGCCACGCGGTAGAGAATTCCCCGGCGCAATCGCGAGCACAGCGAACAATAGGTTCGATGCTCCGGGATCTTGTCGGTGACAATGGAATAGGTGTCCTCACGCACGATGATATGCTCGATGCCATTGTCTTCAAAGAACTTCGGCAGGATCTCCGGCGGGAAACCCGGCTGGGCCTGGTCAAGATTGCAGGCAACCAGATCCACGGGCAGCACCCCCCGCCATTTGAGTTCAATCAACACCGCCAGGAGCGTGTAGCTGTCCTTGCCACCGGACAGGCAGACGAGCCACTTTGGCCGGCTGGTCTCAGATGCCCCCTCCGGCACCATCCCGAAATCGCTGATGGCTTCGCGGGCCTGGCGCAGCAGCCGCTTCCGTAATTTCTTGAACTCAACGCTCGACGGCGCTTTCCGCAAGAGCGCTGGAACGTCGTTGTTCGTGCTGTCGGCAATGTCATTCATGATCTGATGCCCTGAGACTGGGTCCGGAAACAATTGACGGCTGACATACCGGATTGCGATCTCAAGGCCAAGAACCCTGGGCGGATTATTCCCCTCCATCATCGACCACCCCAGTCCTGAACCAATTTCTCGGTTGCCAGACCTGTCACAAATCACTATTTATCTATTTGTTATGTAATAACATAACATGTCTTGTAAAAAGAGGTTTATCGTGAAGTTTCATTCGTCTGCAGGTCTTCTCCAAGCAACCGCTCTCAAGTTGGGATTGGCCGCGGCACTGTTCGCTGCCGCGCCCGTCGCAGCGGCCGAAAAAGTCCAATCCAAAGACCACAATCACAGTCACTCTCACGGGTCCCATTCCAAGAAGTCCGAAATCTACAAAGGCTACTTTGAGGATGATCAGATTGAGAACCGGTCCCTCTCCGATTGGGCGGGAAATTGGCAATCGGTCTATCCGTATCTGACTGAAGGGACACTGGACCCGGTCATGGAACACAAGGCCGAACACGGCACAAAAACTGCCGGTGAGTACAAGGACTATTACCTGATCGGCTACAAGACCGACGTCGATGCCATCGAAATTGACGGAGATACCGTCCGCTTTGTCAAAGACAGCGGAACCGCAAGCGGCGCCTATACCTATGACGGCTACGAAATCCTGACCTACAAAAAGGGCAATCGCGGTGTTCGCTACATCTTTCAAAAGGTGTCAGGCGATGAAAGTGCGCCGGAGTACATACAGTTTAGCGACCATAAAATCTCACCGGCGGCAGCAGATCACTACCATCTTTACTGGGGAGACGATCGGGCAGCCCTTTTGAAGGAAGTGACCAACTGGCCAACCTACTACCCGGCTGAGCTGACCGGTCAGCAGATCGTGGAAGAAATGGTGGCCCACTAACCCGCCTCTCCACGGCGCTCTTGAAGAAACATCCCCGCCACCGTGGCGGGGATGTTTCTATTTATGACCCAGAGCAAAAAGAAGGTCAGAAGTCCGGAATCTCAATTCCGTACTTGGCATATATTTCGCCGAGAACACCGGATGCCTTCAACCCGCGCAAATAGATGTTCAGTTGCTCAACGGTGATTGGCGCGTAGGGAAAAACGACGAATTGCCGATTGTAGGTGTGGTCCGGGTGGTCAGCGAATATCTCCAGTTTGGCGTAGATTTCAGGCTCGGATACCGAAATCCAGTTAAGGAACGCCTCACTGGCCACTCCCTTGTCAACACGTCCGAACTCGACAAGCTTCAGCACGCCGCTTTCATCACTGACGAGGCTCACATTCGGCATCGATCCAAGCTTTTCAGCATTAAAGTCTGAGAATGCATAGTGAAACCCCATAACCGCACCGATCTGCGCAGTGGCTCCCTTCTTTTGGGCCGTGCCTTTCAGCTGAAAAAACAGGTCTTTGCCATTGGTGAGATTCACACTTGGCTTGCCGCCACGCTGCCCCCACCCCCAAAGCACGTCATTGTAGGCGATAAGATGAAAATCATCTGTTTGATGGTTGGCAAGCAACCGTTTGGCTGGAACCAGGCTCGGCGTGAAAGCATAGGCGTCCTGATGCTCGTTGAGAGCCGCCAAAACATCGTAGATCAGACCGCGTTCCTCGCTCCCGCTGAAGACCAGTGGGGGTTGAATCGATGTCAAACCAACATTGACAATGGTTCGCGCTGACAATTGCCCTGACCACAAGACAATTGCGATGAAAAGAAAGAAGCGAAATACCATTCAATGCCTCGTCCGGTGAAACCGAATGAAAAATCGCGGCCTGCTGCCATCGGGTTACAGGTCGCTCAATTCGGGCATCAGATTTTCTTTTTCAAGGAGAGCCGTCAAGGTCCGTAATCGAACGAATACGTTTTCGTAAAACGCGGACCTACCGATCGGTACAAATCTATCTAACCGCAGTGCCTTGGGAAAAAGATCACCCGCCGCAAAGAAAAAGGGCTGCCCGAAAGCAGCCCTTAGGTGTTTTGTATTCGGCGCTAGATTTAGCGCGAATAGAACTCGACCACCAGGTTCGGTTCCATCTGCACCGGGTACGGTACATCTGAGAAAGCCGGAACGCGGGAGTAAGTTGCAGTCATTTTTGCATGGTCTGCATCAACATAGTCCGGAACATCACGCTCAGCGGACTGGACAGCTTCCAGAACGATGGCGAGTTGCTTGGACCGTTCGCGAACTTCAACAACGTCGCCCGGACGCAGTTGGTAGCTCGGGATGTTGACGCGCTTGCCGTTGACCTTGACGTGACCGTGGTTGATGAACTGACGGGCAGCGAAAACGGTCGGTACGAACTTCGCACGGTAGATTACGGCGTCGAGACGGCGCTCCAGCAGACCGATCAGGTTCTCAGAGGTGTCGCCTTTCAGACGAGACGCTTCTGCATAGACCTTGCGGAACTGTTTCTCGGAGATGTTGCCGTAGTAGCCTTTCAGCTTCTGTTTCGCGCGCAGCTGAACGCCGAAGTCGGACAGTTTGCCTTTGCGGCGCTGACCATGCTGACCCGGGCCGTACTCACGACGGTTGACCGGGCTCTTCGGACGGCCCCAGATGTTCTCGCCCATCCGGCGGTCGATTTTGTATTTAACGCTATGGCGCTTTGACATCGCGGTTTCCTTTTAACTTCGCGTTGTTTTTCTAACAAGGAAACGCGCCCTCCTTCTTCTGACCAACCACATCAGCGAGCGGTCAGATCGACAGGGTTTCAACAGACGGCGCCGGCTGAAAACCCACGGGTGCGTACACCGGCCAGATCAGATCCAGCCAGATCGCGCGGAGTTACCGGTTCGGCTATCAAAAGTCAATGCCACCTGCGCGTTCGCGGCGGATTTCTTTCAGTTTGCTGGATTTGCCGCCGGACACTATCGGCAAAAACGGGCCTCAATCGGCCTCCTCACCAATCAGTGATGCCCTTACGTAATTTTCATGTCAAAATTAATGCATACATTTAGAGAATTTTAATTGCAGTTTTTCACTATGCCCGCCAATCACAACCATAAGAATAATTGCCAGTAAAATCTGCAACTCGGCCCATTTAGCGGTCTCAACGATTTTTCGTATTGTGAAGACATTAGTAGGTAGACATGTTCTCGCCGTCCAATTCAGATCCAGAGGAAGATGGCCCTGAGCCGGTTCCCGGCCAGCCGCCAATCAAACACATATTAAATAGCCTGGATTATGCTCTTCAACCGATCGTCGATGTCGGCACCGGTGTTGTTTATGGCTATGAGGCGCAGATCCGCAATTGCATCCGGACTGGTGCAAGTTCTACGGATGATCTTCTCAATCAGGCCCACGCCCAAGGTTTTCTGCCGCACTTGGAAACCGCCCTTTTGCGCAAGGCGGCCACAAAATTCATGGCGCTGCGCACCGCCAAGGGCACCAAACTCTTTTTCAAATTGGATGGGCGCGGTCTTGGTGAAAACGAAGACCCGCGCATGAACATGGACGCAATCCTGGTCGAATACGGATTGCAGAAAAGCCAGGTTTGCCTGGAGTGTTCCGGCCGCCATCAGGAAACCCTGAGTGACGTCTCCCACCATGCCCTGAGCGACCTGCGCCAATCAGGCTTCATGATTGCCCTGGATGATTTTGGCCGCGGGTCATCAGAACTGCGTCTTCTTCACGACATGTCCCCAGAATATGTCCGGATCGACCGGTTTTTCCTGAGCGGCATAGACAGCGATCCACGCAA